>CAYLJQ010001060.1:0-2143 GCA_964383955.1 uncultured Heliomicrobium sp.
TGTCTTCGGTAAAGGTGACGTATTGATGGGTGTTTCAACAAGTGAGAGAACATTCCATCCTGTTCCATCAAATACCAATCGGAAATGACGAGGTATTTTCCGATGCATGATATAATAATTCAATCGTGATACTTTCAACAATGACCAAAAGGACATTCGAATATTTAGATTATCTGCTTTATGTGCAGCATCAATCCATCCAATGAAATAAGAACTACTTTGAATGATACGTGTGATGGCTTCTTCTGTCGTCAGTTGAGAAATCCAGGCGTTCATTGCTTCGTTGATCAGGTCGTAATTATTTCCTCGCGCCAGATCGTCCACACAACGTGGATCGTCAATTAAATCAGGCCTGCCAACCAAACGCGCCCAGCGTTTGAACATTGGCTGGCCGATGGTCGCCACGATCAACCAGCCGTCTTTGGTTTTGTAACAATCCGACGGCGCAGCGGTGTACCCCGTGTTTCCTTGTTGTTTGCGAATTAGGTCTAACACGTGCCGTTCCGCCAGCAAGCCTTGCATAAACATCATGCCCGTTGCCAGCAGCGAACCGTCCACAATCTGGCCTCGCCCGGTTTTCTGGCGTTCAAACAGTGCCACCATCACGCCAAACGCTGTGTGCAGTGCGGTGCCGAAATCTTCAAACGGAACAACGCTGCGAATCGGCATACCAGGAGTTCCGGTCAGAGTCATCGCGCCGGACATCGCCTGGATCACAGGATCGAAGCCAACGCGATTGGCGTACGGCCCTTCGTGGCCAAACGTCGAAATGCGGGCAAGGATGACGTCGGGTTTGATTGCCTTCAGCGATTCGTAATCGAGTTCCAACTTGGCCAGAACGTCCAGCGGCAAATTGGCAACGACGACATCAGCGGAAGCGATCAGCCGGCGTTTGATCTCGCGGGCTTCAGGATGCGCCGGATCTAGCGTGATGCCTTTTTTGTTTCGATTCAGGCCGATAAACATCGGGCCTTCGCCTGCCCCGTCGGCGGGAGCAGTGATCGGTGAAACGTAGCGGTCTTCACCGCCTTCGCGCCGTTCGATGCGGATGACTTCCGCGCCCATATCCGCCAGCAACATGGCGCAATACGGGCCAGCGATGTAGCGGCCAAAATCCAGAACACGGATTCCTTTCAGCGGTAAATTCATATCAAAAAAAGTAGAGCAGGTTTTCCAACCTGCTCGGACTTTGCAAGCAGACGCTTGCTGATGAAGCAAAGAATTTTCTGTGAAAGCAAAGCGCAGGTTCGAAAACCTGCGCTACACAACTTTACGCGGTGCGCTTGCGCGCTACGGTGAACAGGAAATACGCCAGACCGCCGAAGATCAACAGCGCGATGACGTTTGCCCAATCGCCGGAAGTGATCCAGCTATGGCCGCCAATGCCCAGTTTTTCTTCGCCGCCAATGAAGACGCGGCCTCCGGCGACAAACAATCCGCCAATTGCGCCGCCCGCGATCAAGCCAGAACTGAGCAGCACACCTTTGCCGGTTTCTTCTTCCGCCAGCGTTTCCTGATGGCCGCCGCTTTTCAGCCGCTGCACCAGAGCGCGAACCAGCCCGCCCGCGAAAATCGTTGCCGAAGTCGAAATCGGCAGGTAAATGCCGACTGCGACGGGTAGCGCGCTAACGCCAATGATTTCCAGCATCACCGAAATAATCGCGCCGATCAGAATCAGCGACCATGGCAGGCGCTGCGTCAACACGCCGTCTACCAATACGCCCATCAGCGCGGCTTTTGGCGCGTCCAGCTTTCCGGCGAACTCTTCGATGGAATATTTCGGTGTGCCCGAAGCGTCCACCAGCAGCGTGTAATCGTTCGAGCCTTCCTTGACCGAGATGCGTTGGTAAAGTTGATCGTCTAGACCTCGACCCGGAACTGCGCTGCTCAATTTGTCGGCGTAATTTTTGCCCTGCAATTGCGGCGGCAGATTGGCGGTCAAGCCTTGCCGGATGCCGCCGACGCCTGGGTTGACCAGGTAATGAAGCTGATTATCTTCGCCGACCAGATATTTGCCCGCCGGGATGCGCGTGCGCCCGCCATCGGCTTCGACTTCGACGGCGAATTGCGCGTACCGATAGGTCTTTCCATCAGGCGAAGGCGGCGTTTCAATGTACGTGCCTTTGATCGTATCTGCGGGCAC
>CAYLJQ010001061.1:0-2140 GCA_964383955.1 uncultured Heliomicrobium sp.
GCGTAACCAGCGCGCCGAACAGGAAGGTCAGCCCTAAAACTTTTCCCGACAACTGTTTGTAGCGGCTGCGGCTGGAAAAGTACCAAAGCCACAGCGCACACGGCAGCAGGGACAGTAAAGGCACCAGGATGAAATATTGCAGCGCGGCCATTGAGGATCAATTTTGAATTTTGGGTTTTGGATTTTGAATTCAGAAGAAATGCAAAATTCAAAATTCAAAATCGAAGATTATTCTTCCAGGTTTTTGCGTTTGACGATAACCAGGGTGAGGTCGTCTACGGTCTTGGCTTTGCCGCCAAATTTAGCCAACGCTTCATCAATTCGATCGCGCAATCCGGCAGATGTGCGCCCGCGATTACGTTGAACGATTTCGATCAGGCGCGATTCGCCAAATTCTTCGCCTTCTTCGCTCAGGCTTTCCGTAACCCCGTCTGAATAAATTACCAGAACGTCACCCGGTCCAAATTCCGCCCAGCCTTCGCGATAATCACAGAACGGAGTAATGCCGACAGGGAAACCGCCAATATCCAGGCTTGTCACTTCACCGTTGGCTCGCACCAGTAGCGGAGAGTTGTGTCCGGCATTGATGTAAGTCAGTTGATGCGTTCGCGGATCAAGCTCACTGTAAAACATCGTGACAAAGCGATTGGACGGAGTGTTGTCGTAGATGTATTGGTTGATTTCGCCTACGATTTCGCTGGCCGACAGTCGGGTTGTGGCTTGAGCGCGAACTGCCGCGTGAACTGAAGACATTAACAACGCGGCTCCGGTTCCTTTTCCGGAAACGTCGCCGAGCGCAACCACCAACCGGCCATCCCGCTTTTCGATGAAGTCGAAGTAATCTCCTCCGACCTCGTAGCAGGGAAAGCTGACGCCGATCATTTCGTATCCTTCAATCGCAGGCGGCGATGCAGGGTGAAGTCGAAGCTGGATTTCACTGGCAACGGCAAGTTCGTTGGCCAGGCGTTTCTGTTCCTGCTGAACTTCCAACAAGCGAACATTTTCAACTCGAATCGCTGCGACGCCCGCAATTAGCGTCAACAATTGCAAATCACGTTCTGTAAAGCGATTGGTTTGATAAGGGCTGTCAACATACACCATCCCAGACACACGATTGGCGACCGCCAACGGCACTGCCATTACAGATCGCACTCCGCCAAGCACGATGGATTGGCGTTCCTGGAAACGCGGGTCTTGTTGCGCATCAAACGTCAGCACGGAAGTGCATTGTTTCAGAACCTGTTCTGTGATTGAGTGGCTGATCTGAACATTCTGTTGCGCTGTGTTCATATGCATTCGCGCTTTGATGGCGCGGCAAACCAGCTCAGGTTCGGATTTTGGATCTCCCTCAGGCTGTTCCAGCAACATAACGTAGCCGCGGTCTGCTGAAAGAACTTCAAATACGCACTCCAGCATCTGCTGCAAAGTATCATCCAGCGAAAGCGGTGAGAGCAAAGTCAGGCTGACGCGGCTAATCAGGCTTAGCATGTCCTCCTGCGGAACAGGCTTGGACTTGTCAGGCACGAACGTTTGAATTTGCGTAATGTCAGGAGGCGGTGCAATCGAAGATCGTTGAGCGTTTTCAATGGACGAAAGCAGGTTGGCCGCGGAATTGCGCGCGCCAGCGACAATGGTCGCTTCGGGTGTGGGAGCAAAGCTGCTATCGGAAAATAAAATGCTGGTTCTGGATCGAGCCGGAGCCGTATCGGCCCGCTCAGAGTATTCAATCTCTGTTTCGCCGATCCGCACGATGTCACGGTCATTGAGTTGTAATTGCGACGTCAGCCGCTTTCCGTTAATCAGCGTTCCGTTGGCGCTGCCCAAATCGCTAATCCAGAAAGAATCTCCCCGGCGACGAATTTCTGCGTGCAACCGCGACGCAAACGGGTCTTCGACACACAGGTCGTTGCGCGCCGAGCGGCCAATGGTGGTTCTTAACCGGTTCAACTCGACAACTGAATCGCCGTGAGATGGTGTGGAGCGAACGATTAATCGTGGCATAGGAGATTGTGCTTGAGGGAAAGAAAGAGGGACGAAGAGAAGGGGAGACGACGATCAGATCATCTCTCTTTCCCTTCGTCCCTTTATCCGGATTTATTCAAGCCCGTTCAGAGTTCCTTTGTTTTTCTGATTTGGGTCA
>CAYLJQ010001062.1:0-2140 GCA_964383955.1 uncultured Heliomicrobium sp.
TAAGTATGTCAAAAAACTATTGGCTTAATTCAATGCCATTGCCCCGTTGGGGCTGGCAGTTACAAACAATGAATTCTTTTGTCGAGGGCCTGGTTAGCACAATCATTCCGGTTCACAATCGCGCGGCCTTGTTGCGCGATGCCGTCGCCAGCGTGCTGGCGCAGACCTACCGGCCTATCGAAATCATCATCGTGGATGACGGCTCGACGGATCAGACAATCCAGGTTTGCAATGAACTGGCTGCCCAACATCCGCAAGAGGTTCAAGTCATTCATCAGGCGAACACCGGGCCGGGATTGGCCAGGGAAGCGGGACGGCAAATCGCGCGCGGCGAATTCATACAATACCTTGATAGCGATGACGTGTTGTTGCCTGAAAAATTCAGCCTGCAGGTTGCGGGTTTGAATGCACATGCTGAATGCGGTGTTGCTTATGGCAAAACTCGCTATTTTTGTGGAGCAGTAGGTATGGGTGATGCGGCATGGAAGCGCACTGGAGAGATGATAGCGACCATGTTCCCATCAATTCTTCAATCACGTTGGTGGGGTACTTCAACGCCATTGTATCGAAGTTGCTTGTTGGACTTAGCTGGGCCTTGGACATCTTTATCCAATGAAGAAGATTGGGAATATGATTGCCGGATTGCTGCAAACGGCGTGTCATTATTTTACGTTCCCGAATTCGTTTCTGAAGAGCGCGATCATGATGGGGATCGCCTAAGTCGAGGTGGGACGATCAATCCTCACAAATTAAAGCATCGGGCTGTTGCCCATAAACTGATTCTGCAGTATGCGCAACGCGCTGGACTTGACGAATCAGTGCCAGAAATGCGGCATTTTGCCCGCGAATTATTTCTGCTGTCGCGTCAATGCGGGGCAGCGGGTCTGAGCGCCGAATCGCGTGAGCTGTTTGCCCTGGCGAGAACTGCTTCGGGAGAGAATCGGGCGCGAGGATGGGATTTCCGACTCTACAAATTGTTTGCTGAAGTGATGGGATGGACAGCACTGGGCAAATTCGTCTGTTATTCGGATGGGTTAAGAAAATGAACGAACGGCCTGATGTATCGGTAGTGATGAGCGTCTACAACGGTGCCGCGCATCTGCGCGAAACCATTGACAGTATCCTTAGCCAGGAAGGCGTGTCGTTGGAGTTCATCATCGTCAACGATGGTTCGACCGATCAGTCACCACAGATTCTAGATGAATATGCTGAACGTGATCCGCGCATAAGAATTCTTCATCAAGAAAATCAAGGGTTGACCAAGGCATTGATCGCTGGATGTGCTGCCGCAGCAGGGGAGTATATTGCGCGCCAGGATGTCGGCGATATTTCTTTGCCAGGACGATTGCTTCTACAAAAAAGCACACTAGATCGAAATAACGACGTTGTATATATGTCATGTTGGTCGGAGTATTGTGGGCCCGAATGGGAATTCCTGTACGTTGTGAAAGGTACTGGTCGGGCGAGTTCACCAATTCATACTATTGATTTAACTGAGAGGCATGGCGTGATTGATGGGCCGACTCACCACGGCTCTGTAATGTTGCGGCGAGATGCTTATCACAAAGCAGGTGGTTATCGGTCCGAATTCTATTGTGGGCAGGATTGGGACTTGTGGTATCGGTTGGCGGAACTGGGAAAATTCCAAGTAATTGAACAAAGTTTATATCGCGTGCGGATTCTGCCAATGGGTATAAGCATTCGTAACAGAAAACCCCAACAACGCCTAGCACGCCTTTCGCACGAAGCGTTGCTGCAACGTAGTCGGTTGCTGTCAGATCAGAATATCTTGGAGCAAGCTCGCGATATTCGTCCCGCTAAGAAAAGAAGAGGCTCACCTTCCAGAGCCAAAGCGAATGGCTTCTATTTCATTGGTGAGTGCTTACGGCGAAATGGCGATAGCCGCTCCACGTTGTACTTCAAGAAAGCAACGAAGGCGGCACCACTATTTATTAAGTCTTGGTTTCGTCTCGCGCAAAGCCGGTTGATGACAAACTTTAAACTGGCAGAAAAGGGGTTGTGAGGCTGATGATTGCCAGTGTTGACAACGTCCGGGATGATTTGCCGCTCTGGTATGACATGGATGTGGTAAAAACGTTACCCTTTCCCCATCGACTCTACGCTTGGTGGATCAAGTATG
>CAYLJQ010001063.1:0-2138 GCA_964383955.1 uncultured Heliomicrobium sp.
TGATATTCTCAAATTTCGACCACCCCAGCCCGCTTCAGTAATTGCTTTCTGGAAAGTTTTAACATGAATTCTTGCCAGCCATGGAGGAAACCTGAATGAAACGAAATTTGATTATTGCCACTTTCCTGCTCTTTGTTTTAAGCCTTGCCCCATTGAATGCCAGTTCTTTTCAGTCACAAACTGGCGGGGTTTCTGGCAGCGTCAAGGATCCCAAAAATGCCGTAATCGTCGGCGCTCAAATCTCAATTCGCAACGAAGCCAACAGCGAAACTCGCAGCGCAACAACCGATGGCGAAGGCAAATTCAAAATCGAAGGCCTTGCGCCAGGCAGTTACAAAATCAGCACTACTCGCCCTGGCTTCAAACCCGCAGAGCTGACAGTCAACATCGAATCCGGCAAAACCTCTCCGCTGGAAATCAAACTGGAAATCGCCGAAACCAAAGCTGAAGTGACCGTTGGCGCAAAAGGTTCAATGGCGCCAAACGCTGACCCGAATTATCGAGCTTTGCGCGACAGTCAGCCTGTCGAAACTTTTTCTGTCAGCAACCTGACTCTCAAACGCGATGTTGCAGTGATTACGCTGAAAAGCGGCAATGTCAGCTTCCTATCCCCGGTTCTTGGCCGCACGGCAATTGGAGTTTTCACCGGTGATGGAGAGATCAATCTGGCTCCGACTTTCTGGATTGAACAAGATTACATGAAGTTCGTGACCGGCAAGGAATCTTTTACGGATTCTTTTGGGCGCGCCGTTTTCACCTTCACAGACGACACGTATCAGGAAATCAAAAAACAGGGACAAACCGGTTCAGCCGATGCGCGCGCCGTTGATGCTTTGCGCGATTTTCAGAAACGCATGCGCCGGAACACAGACACGCCGCGCAGCATGGTCGAAGCCATGTTGTCGGGCGAAGACGTCGAAAACATCGAAGCGGAATTGTTGAATGGTTTGTATAACTCCAAGCGCGCACCGATGTTCAATGCCTACATTTCCGGCAAGAAGTACAACGATCTACGTTTTATGGTCAGGCCCGATGGAGCGATGACCAGCCTGCCTGCGCCCGAAGAAGTCGCGCTGATCCATCTTGATCCTCAAGGCAAAGAAGAAGGCATTCTTTACCTGGCACATCAGGAAATCGAGTTGAAAAGTGGCAAAGCCGGGTCAGGCGAAGACAAACGAATCTTCGATGTCGAACATTACAAAATCGAAACCGCGATTCGCGGCGAAAAGCTGACTGCCAGCGCTGAAATGACTTTCAAGGCATTGGCCGACGGTGACCGGGTCATCAACTTCGCCTTGTTGCCGACGTTGCGCGTGACGCGCGTGGCAATGGGCGGAAACGACATCCATTTTGTTCAGGAAAAGAAAAACGACGACAGTGCGTTTTACGCCATTCTGCCCGAAGCCACTGCCAAAGGTCGCCAATACAAAATGACGATTGAATACGGCGGCGAAAAAGTTTTGGAAAATGCCGGGGGCGGCAGCTATTACGTGGGCGCGCGAACCAGTTGGTACCCAAGCGTCAACGCCTTCACCGACCGCGCCACGTTTGACCTGACGTTCAAAGTGCCAAGCAAATACACGCTGGTCAGCAACGGCAAGCTGGTCAAAGAAGCCAAGGAAGAAGATTTTGCGGTGACCCAATGGGTATCGGAAATTCCTTTGGCGGTCGCCGGCTTCAATTACGGCAGCTTCAAAAAGAAAAGTGTGGTTGATGAAAAATCCGGCTACCAGATCGAAGGCTATGCAACTACCGAAGTGCCTGATTATCTGAAAGGCACAGGCGTCAGCGGCATGGCTCCATCCAGACTGATGGACAACACCATGGTCGAAGCGCAAAACTCAATCCGAGTTTTCAACCATTGGTTTTCGCCTGCACCTTATGGCCGCATCGCCATCACACAACAACCGGATTTCAATTTCGGTCAATCGTGGCCAAGCCTGGTGTACCTACCGCTAAGCGCTTATCTGGATTCAACCCAACGTTGGCAGTTGATTGGACTGAATTCCGGCTTCACGGACTTCATTCAGGAAGTCACGTCTCATGAAGTTGCGCATCAATGGTGGGGACACGTTGTTGGCTGGGCATCATTTCACGATCAGTGGCTGAGCGAAGGGTTCGCCGATTTTTCAGCCAGC
>CAYLJQ010001064.1:0-2136 GCA_964383955.1 uncultured Heliomicrobium sp.
AACATACTGAATAAGGCTTGAAGTTTGAGAAGTTTGCACACGTTCGTTGAGAAGGTAGTCAGCTTCACGCCGGGCAATCTCTAAAATTTTTTGATCGCGAATCAAGTTTGCTATCCGAAATTCTGGCAAGCCTGATTGCCGAGTCCCCATTACTTCACCAGGCCCGCGAATCTCCAAGTCCTTTTCGGCAATTTTGAATCCATCAGTGGTTTCTTCCATAACCTTTAATCGCTCCTGAGCTTCTTTGGTTTTGGAAAATTGTGCCAACAAGATGCAATGGCTCTCCGCTGCTCCGCGCCCAACCCGGCCTCTAAGCTGGTGCAGTTGTGATAAACCGAAACGCTCAGCATGTTCGATCAGCATCACAGAGGCATTTGGCACATCCACTCCTACTTCAATCACAGTTGTGGCGACCAGAATGCGAGTCTCATTTGTGCTGAACCTGCTCATCACCTCTTCTTTTTCTGCAGGCTTCATTTTTCCGTGAAGCAAGCCAACCTGGAATTCTGGATAGATGTCGCGCTTTAAATGTTCGTACATTTCGGTCGCGTTTCGAAGGTCCAGCTTTTCCGATTCTTCAATAATTGGATAAACAACATACGCTTGATGTCCGGCTTGAAGTTGTTTGCGAATAAATTCATAAATCTTTTCACGGCGATCGTCACCGCGCACAAATGTTTTAATTGGAGTTCGGCCTGGCGGCAATTCATCAATGATGGAAACTTCCAAATCGCCATAAACAGTCATTGCCAAGCTTCGGGGAATCGGAGTTGCCGTGACTACTAAAACATCCGGGTTTACACCGCGCCGACGAATTTCAGCGCGTTGCATGACGCCAAAACGGTGTTGTTCGTCAATTACCGCCAAACCGAGCTTGTGAAATTCGACGGCCTCCTGAATCAGAGCGTGCGTGCCAATGATGATGTCAATTTCACCGGATTTCAGAGCTTCGTGAATTTCCCGCTTTTCTTTGACTCTCATGCTTCCAATTAGCAATTCAACGCGATAATGAGTCTTTGCCAACCAGTGTTTAATATTTCGAGCGTGTTGTTCAGCCAGAATTTCTGTCGGAGCCATCAATGCGGCTTGATAGCCATTCTCGACCGAAATAACCATCGCCTGGACCGCCACAATTGTTTTGCCGCTGCCGACATCGCCTTGCAGCAAGCGGTTCATCGGTTCCTGGCCGGTCATGTCTTCGACGATTTCTTTGATTGCTCGTTTCTGAGCGTTGGTCGGGGTAAAAGGCAGAATGCGACGAACAACTTCTCGCACTCGATCCGTAATTTCGATGATTTCACCTTTCGGCTCTTTGATTCGATCACCGCGCTTCAGGCCAATGGCCATCGCCAGCCAGAAGAATTCTTCAAAGATTAAACGACGGTGAGCCTCAGACCTCATCTGGTTGTAATCTTCAATTGGGGAATCGTCGCTGGGAAAATGTGCGTTTCGTAAGGCCTTGTCACGCTCTAGAATCGCGTTTCGCTCAAGGATTTCGACCGGCAGTGTTTCCGAAAACTTGTCAGGCAAATTTGTCAGGATGTGATGAAAGATCGAACGAAGTTGCCTGGTGCGGAAATCTCCAAGCTTTCTATAAACCGGCACTCGCCGGGCTGTGTGAATTGCATCAACTTCGGCCTCGTCCTCTTCGCCAGCCAGCGATTCATATTCGGGGTTTTCAACTTCAAAATAGCCCTTGTACTTGTTCCATTTCCATTGCCCATAAAGCACCACGCGCGATCCACGATTGAAAACTCGATTGAGATAAACCTGATTCCACCAGAAAGCGCGCACTTGGCCTTCGCCATCAGTAGCAATAAATTCATACATTTTCAGCCTGCCGCCTTTTAGCGGAACGATGCCTCCGACGCGAACTTTCACTTCAACGGATGCCGTCATTCCATCTTTCAAGTCGGCAATGCGCGCCAAATTTGACCGATCTTCATAGCGCATCGGCAAATAATGCAGCAGGTCTTCGACGGTGGATTTATAAGGATTAGGCTGAGCCGTGATGGCTGCAATTTCGACGGCCAAAGACTCCGAAGTTTTCTTGCCGATGCGCGGCAAGCCATGATGATGAAGTTCAATGAGTGGCGTGTCGAGGGTAAGCACAGCTTTACTTTGAGTAGGAAGCTC
>CAYLJQ010001065.1:0-2124 GCA_964383955.1 uncultured Heliomicrobium sp.
ACGCCCAGCAAAATCACTGCTCCCATCACAGCAAAATTCAAAGACGGATCAATTCCCAGCAGATTGACCAGATTCTGCAAAACCTGCAACAACACAGTCCCCAGAATAATGCCGATCACCGACCCTTCCCCGCCCCGTAAACTGCATCCGCCCAGCACAGCCGCCGCAATCCCGTACAGTTCATAAAAGTTTCCGTGCGAAGACGGCGAAACCGAGTTTGTGTAAAACGCAATCAAAATGGCCGATACGCCGGTCAGCAATCCGCAAATCACATACGCCGCTGTAATGACGACTTTTGTGTTAATGCCGGAATATCGCGCAGCGTCTTCGTTGCGGCCAACCGCAAACAAATAGCGGCCAAACACCGACCGATGCAGCACCAGCCACATCACCAAACTGACGGCAATCAAAACAATAAACGGAGAAGGAACTCCAAACAGCCTTCCGGTAGCAAGCCCCTGCAACCATTCAAATCCCGCTGCGTTGGCGAATCCCTTGGTTTCATCGTGGGCGATGTAGCGCGCCAGGCCGCGATAAAACAGCAATCCGCATAACGTAACGATGAACGGCTGAATCTTCATTCGGGTGATCAGCGTCCCATGCAGCAATCCCAGCGCCATCGCGACTCCGACGGTCACAAGCACCGCCAACGCGCCCGGCCAATGGCCCCCCATCAGCATCATCGAAAGCAACACGCCCAGCAGCGCCATCTTTGAGCCAATGGAAAGATCAATGCCGCCCGTAATGATGACCACGCCGACGCCGATGCTGAAAATCCCGTATGCGCCAATCAGCCGCGCTGTGTTTTGCAAATTGGTTGCGGAAAGAAACAGCGGCTCCTTGATCGAAACCACCACACACAAAACAACCAGCAGAAGGAATATGCCAAGTTCTTTTTTCATCAGTTGTGAACGAGTTTTTTATTTGTCAGTTGGATGTTCGCCGCCAACGGCCAGGCGCATAACGTTTTCTTCGGTGCAATTCTGGCGATCAAGAATCCCTGTGATTCGGCCTTCGTGCATGACGGCCAGCCGGTCGCTCAATCCCAGAACTTCTTCCATATCGCTGCTGATGACAATAACGCCGACGCCGGTTTTGGCCAGTCCGCGCAGCAATTCGTAGATTTCCGCTTTTGCGCCAACATCAATGCCGCGCGTCGGTTCGTCAAAAATCATGACCTTGGGATCAAGCTGCAACCATTTCGCCAGCACCACTTTTTGTTGGTTGCCACCGCTCAGATTTTTCACCAGCGTTTCGATGGAACTGGTTTTGACGTTCAGCCGGGTTGCCACGGCTTCGGAAGCTTTGCTTTCTCTTGCACGGTTAATCAGGCCTCTAACCGTGTACCGCTGCAACGCAGGCAGGCTGATGTTTTCCCGAATCGGGCTTTCAACGATCAACCCGGTTTGCCGGCGATCTTCAGGAACCAGATAGATGCCAGCACGAATGGCCTGCGCCGACGAATGAAGATTCAGTGGCTGTCCGTTTAGAGACAGATTGCCGCCAAGCTTGCCGTCTACACCGAAAATCGCCTGCGCCATTTCCGACCGGCCCGCGCCAACCAATCCCGCAAAGCCCAGGATTTCTCCGCCGCCAAGCGAGAAGGAAATTTTCTTTCCCGGATAGCGCGCCGTTTCCAGATCGCGAACTTCGAAAAAGCCCGTTTTCAATTTGTTTTCTGGCGCGACATAGCTGTGATGCAATTCCCGCCCGACCATCAACTGCACCATTCGGTCATGAGTGATCTCTTCGCGCTGGAGTATTCCGGCATTTCGCCCATCGCGCAGGACAACAGCGCGGTCAGCGATTTCCGAAACTTCGCCGAGCCTGTGAGAAATGTAAATCACGCTGACTCCCTGGGCCCGAATGTCTTTGACCACAGCCAGCAAGCGTGAAGTTTCGGTCAGCGTCAAACTGGACGTCGGCTCGTCCATAATCAAAAGCCGCGCATTGAGCGAAAGCGCCTTGGCAATTTCCACCAACTGCTGCTGCGCGATGGAAAGCCGGTTGAGCGGCGTTTCCGGCGAAACGTCCAATCCCAGACGACGAAGATGCACAACTGCATCAGCATTCATCTTTCGGCGATCAATCAATTTCAATGGCTTTAACACCCCAGGCAAAACC
>CAYLJQ010001066.1:0-2122 GCA_964383955.1 uncultured Heliomicrobium sp.
CTCCCAGACCACCATCAACTCCGACACCAACCCCGACTCCAGTTCCAACTCCAATACCGACTCCGACACCGACTCCGACTCCGACACCAGCGCCAACTACACCGGGCACCACGCCTCCAAATTCAAATTCCGCGATTCCCCTGGAAAGCGCCGAGCAGCAACTTCTGGAGTTAATAAGTCAATACAGACTTCAGCGTGGCCGCAGCCCACTTGGCACAAGCATCAGTTTGACCAAAGCCAGCGATTTTTTGGCTCGGGAAATGGCAGCGTGGAATTACACGGACAAAATTGACTTGGCCGGACGTGGGCCAGTTGAACGAACGCGGGATTACGGCTTTCAGGGCGGAGCGGCTCCGATCCCCGAAGACGCGTTGGTTTTCAGTGGCGGAACTTCCGCAACCGAGGTTTTCAATTCCTGGAAGACATCGGCTTTTGGTAGAGCATTGCTAGTGATGCCGGAATGGAAGATTGCTGGCATCGGCCGTTCGCTAAACTCCACGACAAATCGCTGGCACTGGAACGTAACGTTTGCGGCGTATTGGGATGCAACCATTCCGCTGGCAGGTGAAGACGAAGAAGGGCGAATTGACGGTAACGAATTGATCCGAACTCGTCCGCCATCGGCGTCAATGCTGGAAGCGCATCGCTTCAGCGGATATGCCGACGACGGCTATCCTTACAATCCGGTTCATTGCGACGAAGACGCCGAGCCACGCGTCTGTTGGCGCGATCCACCGCCTGCCAATACGCGCTTGAATGAGCTTTCGCTGGCGGAAAACTTCGTCGGTTTATGGAAGGTGATGTATTCGATGAACTCGATTGGCATTGTTCATGCCAACTATGACGAATGGGATAAAACCGGCTTTACGATGGAGCTTCAGATCAACCCGAATGGCTCCTGGATCATGCGAGGCTACAGAAACAATCAGGGTCCGCCTACGGTTGAAGCCGGAACCTGGAATCTGACGCACATTGCCGACCGCAACGAAGAAGTCATCAACTTCATCCGGTCAGCTTCGCTGCCGCGCGCGACCATTCGCGCGCACATCGTTTCCGACCAACTGACGCTTTTCGCAACCGACGGCGGAGGCATCATGAAAAACTTCCTGCGCGGCGTGAATGCCGACGACAATAACAAAGATGATCCGCAGGTGATCTTTGTACCGAAGCAGTGATAGAGAGACGGAGGGATGGAGAGACGGGGAGAATAAGCTTCCTGATTGCTCATTCCCTCCGTCTCTCTTTCTCTCCATCCCTCTGTCTCAAACGCTCAGTTCATCGCAACAGCAGCCATCGTCATAAACGCATTGAACTCATCGGCCAAATCGCCGTCGCCGCTCAGCCGCTGCATCAAAATTACGCCAATCAATTCCTTCTTCGGATCAATCCAGCCGTAGGTTTTCCACAAACCGCCATGCCCGAACGTGCCGATGGAATTCAACCGAAACATTCCTTCGGAATTGCGAACCACTGCCCAGCCCAGCCCAAATCCGATCCCAGGCGAAAACCCGGCGTTCAAATCGCCCGTGTGGTTGGCCGTCATCAATTCGATTGATAGCCTGGTCAGAATTCGTTGGCTATCGAGCGTGCCGCCATTGAGCATCATTTGGTAAAAGCGAAACAGGTCCGGCGCAGTCGAATACAGTCCCGCTTCAGGCGCAGGATATTTCGCGCCAGTGCGATACTGATCAACATCGGCTTTGGCCAGCTTGTCGTTTTCCAACTTGTAAATCGTCGCAATACGGTCGTGTTTGCCTTCCGGGACAAAGAAGTGGCTGTCGTTCATCCCCAGCGGTTTGAAGACTCGCTCTGTCAAAAATTCATCGTAGCTTTTACCTGAAACGATTTCGATGATGCGTCCCAGCGTGGCAATTCCCATGTTGCTGTAGCCCCATTTCGTCCCCGGCTCGAAATCCAGGAACCGAGTGGGAAACGCTTCAACGGCTTCGGCCAACGTTCGGTCGCGTTTGGCAAACAAATCTTTTAGCTCATCTGAATAACTGCTGCTCATTCCCGAAGTGTGCGTCATCAAATCGCGAAGCGTGATTTTGCGTTTTGGCTTTCGGATTTCTTCAATGTCACCATCAGCTTTTTCTCGAATCTGTAATTTGGAAAAGCCCGG
>CAYLJQ010001067.1:0-2112 GCA_964383955.1 uncultured Heliomicrobium sp.
CGGCTGAAAAGCCGGTTTGGTTGGGGCCTGACTATTGCCATCGAGCCGCCTGAGCTGGAAACGCGGGTCGCTATTTTGATGCGTAAGGCACAGGAAAATAATATCCGTCTGCCGGAAGAAGTTGCTTTTTTTGTTGCAAAGCGTCTGCGATCTAATGTGCGCGAACTTGAAGGTGCGTTAAACCGAATCACCGCGAACGCGAATTTCACTGGTCGGCCTATTACCATCGACTTCGTACGTGAATCGCTGCGTGATTTGCTGGCGCTGCAGGATAAATTGGTGACTATCGAGAATATTCAGAAAACCGTCGCTGAGTACTACAAAATCCGCGTTGCAGATCTTCTATCCAAACGGCGTTCCCGTTCTGTTGCCAGACCAAGACAAATGGCAATGGCCTTATCGAAAGAGCTGACTAATCACAGTTTGCCGGAAATTGGTGATGCTTTTGGCGGTCGGGATCACACTACTGTGCTGCATGCTTGCCGCAAAATTGAATCGTTAAAAGAAGAAACACACGAAATCAAAGAAGATTTCCAGAATTTGATCCGTACATTGTCGTCTTAATAGGGACTTGTTATGCATTTTATTATTGAGCGTGACGCTTTATTAAAACCGCTGCAAATGGTTTCTGGTGCTATTGAGCGCCGTCATACATTGCCCATCCTGTCGAATGTGTTGCTCGATGTGACTGCGGATCAAATTGCACTGACTGGTACAGATCTGGAAATTGAATTGGTTGCCAGCGCATTTGCGCAGCAAGTTATCACGCCGGGGCGCGTCACTATCCCGGCGAAGAAGCTGTTAGACATTTGCCGTTCGCTGCCGGAGTCCTCTGTGTTGACTCTGCATTTACAAGGCGAGAACTGTGTCGTCAGCACAGGTAAAAGTAAATTCACTTTGGCGACCTTAAGTGCTAATGACTACCCAAATCTGGAAAGCTGGCAAGGTGAAGTAGAATTTGAGCTGAGTCGCTTACAGCTACGCAAATTACTGGATGACACCGCCTTTTCGATGGCAAACCAGGATGTTCGCTATTATCTGAATGGTTTGTTATTTGAAGTCGACAACGGGACCTTACGAACTGTTGCGACTGATGGTCACCGGCTGGCGTTAAGTTCGATGGAGCTTCCTGTAACGGCAAACCAGCAAAAACAAGTGATTATTCCGCGTAAAGGTGTACTCGAGTTGATGCGTTTGCTGGTCGCTGATGATCAACTGATCCGCCTCAGTATCGGGCAAAATCATATCCGTCTGACGGATAGCCAGTTTAGTTTCAGCAGCAAATTAATCGACGGCCGCTTTCCTGATTATCGGCGGGTATTGCCGCGAAACAGTTCCCGTCAGCTGACAGCTCATCGCGCAGTATTAAAAGACGCCTGTGTTCGCGCCTCGATTTTGTCTAATGAAAAGTATCGGGGTGTGCGATTCACGCTGAATCCACAAGAATTACAGATTGTGGCGAATAACCCGGAACATGAACAGGCCGAAGAAGTCATTGAAATTGAGTACAACGGTGACACGCTGGAGATTGGCTTCAACGTGGGTTATGTGTTGGATGTACTGAATACATTAAATACCGATTTGGTTGTGATGCATTTAAGTGACGCCAATTCCAGCTCGTTAGTCGAAGGAGTTGGCAACGCCGGTGCCCTGTACGTTGTGATGCCGATGCGACTGTAAGCTATGGCGCTGACGTCGTTGCAATTGCTGGAGTTTCGCAATATCCAGCAAGCGCAGTTAGATTTTGATCCACAATGGAACTTGATATACGGTGCCAACGGTAGTGGCAAAACCAGTTTGCTCGAAGCGATTTATCTGTTGGCGCATGGGCGGTCATTTCGTACGGCAAAGCCGCACAAAGTCATTCGGCACGAGCAAAATCAATACACCTTGTTCGCCCGGGTTGATTGGTCGTTGCAGCAAATTGGTCTTGGCATGCAGCGGGACCGGCAAGGAGACTGGCAAGTACGGTTAAATGGTGAGGCGGTTCAGCGGTTGGCTGATTGCGCCAGCTTATTGCCCGTGCAGCTGCTACAACCAGAAAGTTTTCGGTTGTTTTTTGGTGGTCCGAAGGAGCGGCGGCAGTTTTTTGATTTGGGATTGTTCCACGTG
>CAYLJQ010001068.1:0-2110 GCA_964383955.1 uncultured Heliomicrobium sp.
TTCTTTGTACAACCATGCACCGGCAATGGCGGCAACGGCATATTGGACCAAGCCCCAAACAAGCCCAATCAGATAAGGTTTTGCCGATCCTATCCCCAACGCCAGATAGACGTATCCGGCATAGAGATAAACGAAAAACCAGGCGATGACGCCTGCACAGGCCGCCGTCTTCCATCCTGCGCCGAAACGCGGTCTGATTGCGGCATACAGGTAAACGATGGCGATGCCAAGCAGAAAGGTGATGCTGGTTACACGGACCAGGAATGTCGTGTTGGCACCCGGATCACCCAACCCGAGTCTGGCGAAATCCTGTTTCATCGAATCGGCCAGAACAACGGTATTGAGTAGCGCTTCACCAATGTTCAGCACGACTCCTGCGATCAAACCGCCCAGCACAACACGTCCCACGTTAATCTTACTCATAAGTTTTTCTCCGCTAAGGTTGGTACTACGGTTGGTTGGCTGCCGCAGCGAGCTTTCGTTGCAGAAAGCGCCGCTCCGGCTCGGAACACGGACAACGTAATGCTTGCCGGAAATTATCTGCCGCTTTTTGGGCTTCGCCAAGCTCTTGCCAGAATTCGCCCAAAGTTGCGGGCAGCAGGTAATAATGCTGCAAAGCCGGATGCGAGATGATTTTTTCAACTTCGCGCAACCCGGCTTCGGCTCCGCGATGCTTGGCGATGGCAACCGCGCGATTCAGTGCAATGACCGGCGAAGGATTCAGTTCCACCAGCAAATCGTACAGACGCACGATTTGTTCCCAGTTGGTTAATTCATAGCTGGCCGCCGCCGCGTGACATGAAGCAATCGCCGCTTGCAGGTGGTATTCGGTGAATTCTTCGCCCACGGCACTGCGTTCAAAGTGATGAAAGCCCTTGACGATCAATCGGAGATCCCACAGAGAACGATTCTGCTCGGCCAGCAAAGAAAGTTCGCCGCCTTCGCTGACTCGCGTATCCAATCTTGCCGCCTGAAACAGCATCAACGACAACAAGGCGTGAGACTTCGGCAGGTTGGTCGCCGGATGACGAACCAACAACGTGCAGAGCCGGATGGCTTCGTCGCAAAGATCCGCGCGAACAAGATTTTCGCCGCTGTGCGCCGTATACCCTTCGTTGAACATCAGATAAACGACTTCCAGCACCGAATCCAAGCGGGCGGACATTTCTTTGGCCACAGGCAGTTCAAAGGAAATGTCTTCGTCGCGAATCAACCGTTTGGCGCGAACCAGCCGCTGGGCAATGGTTGGCTCTTTGGACAAAAACGCTCGCGCGATTTCGACCGTGCCGAATCCGCCAACCGTTTTCAGCGTCAGTGCGACGCGAGCTTCGCGCGACAGCGATGGGTGGCAAGCCATGAAAACCATCGCCAAAGTGTCATCCATTGCTTCGCCGTTGGGCAAACTTTCAGCAATTGTCCCGGTTTTAATCCGCTGATTGGCAAAAGCTTCCTGAGCGGCAAACGCGCGAATGATTTCGTCAGCTTTTTCCTGCAATGAAGCTTCGCGCCGCAGCAAATCCAGCGCGCGATTTTTCGCCACTTGAATCAACCAGGCGGAAGGGTTGTCGGGAATGCCTTTATAAACCCAAAGCTGCAACGCTTTGAGCAGGGCTTCCTGAATCACTTCTTCCGCCAGGTCAATGTGGCGCGGCCCGAAAACGCGCACCAGCGTGGCGATCATCTGTCCGGCTTGATGACGAAACAGATGATCCACCAACGCGGGAACCTTGTTGTCGAAAACATCCGTCATACTGGCTGTCAGGCTCCGTAGGAAGAAAAATCTTCGACTTCGCGGACTTCGATGCGGCTGCCGAATTCCAGGCTTGGACAATCCGACGCCAGCTTGACGGCTTCGGCGTAATCGGCTGCCTGAAGGATCCAGTATCCGCCAATAATTTCTTTGGTTTCAGCGTACGGGCCATCGGTTACCACCTGATCCGCGCCCAGACCGCGAATGTTCTTTCCAGCCTCATCACGGAGTTTGTTCATACTCAGCAGATGGCCGGATTTTTGCAGCTTGTCCGCCCAATCGTTGTACTTCTGAAGAATCCCTTGAATGATTTCCGGCGTGATTTCAAACCCTTCCGGCATCACCATGGAATCCTGAGAG
>CAYLJQ010001069.1:0-2109 GCA_964383955.1 uncultured Heliomicrobium sp.
TTGCTGATTTCGATGGCTTCGTCCAAATCGCGACAAGGGATAATGCTAAGAACTGGGCCAAAAATTTCTTCCTGCGCGATGCGCATCTGCGCAGCCACATCTGTAAAAATCGTAGGCTCAATGAAAAAGCCGTGTTTCAAATCACCTTTGGTCAATCGGTTGCCGCCCAAATGAAGCGTCGCGCCATCTTCGTTTTTGCCGATTTCGATGTAACCCATAATCTTGTCAACGGCGGCTTGATTGATGACCGGACCCATATCCACGTTTTTGTTCAACCCATTGCCGACGCGCAAGCCTCTAGCTTTTTCGGCCAGCTTTTCGACGAATTTTTTGTAGACCTTTTTGTGGACGACGATGCGCGACGAAGCCGTGCAGCGTTGGCCGGAAGTTCCGAACGCTCCCCATACTGCACCTTCTGCTGCCAGATCAAGATCGGCATCATCCATCACCATAATCACATTCTTGCCGCCCATTTCCAGTGAACAGATCTTTCCATGTTGCGCGGCATTGGTGGAAACGATGCGGCCTGTTTCGGTCGAACCGGTAAACGACACCAAACGAACGTCGCGGTGCGTCGTCAATGGTTCACCGGTTTCTTCGCCGGTTCCCATGACGATGTTGATGACGCCGGCAGGAATGCCTGCTTCTTCGGCGGCTTTGACCAGGTTGATGGTGGAAAGAGGCGTGTCTTCGGCAGGTTTGATGACCAGCGTGTTGCCGCAAATCAGCGCGGGCATCATTTTCCACGAAGGAATCGCCATCGGGAAATTCCACGGCGTGATCAGCGAACACAGCCCGACTGGCTGGCGAACGCACATCGCCATTTTGTTTTGCAGTTCTGACGGCGTGGTGTATCCGTGCAGGCGTCGGCCTTCGCCTGCGGTGTAAAACGTCATATCAATCGCTTCCTGAACGTCGCCGCCGGTTTCTTTCAGGACTTTGCCCATTTCGCGGGTCATGTCTTTGGCGAATTCATCCTTGCGACCGATCAAAATCTGGCCAAGCTTGTACAACATCTCTGCGCGCTTTGGCGCAGGCGTGGCTTTCCATTTTGGAAATGCTTCACGTGCCGCCGTGACTGCCGCCTCAACATCTTCGTCTGTGGAAGCAGGGAAAAGGCCGACCAACTCTCGCGAGTCCGCCGGGTTCCAGTTTTCCATCAGCTTGCCGCTGGCAGGTTTTACCCAGCGGCCGCCGATGTAGTTTTTGTAGACTTGTGCTTTTGTGATGGTTTTTGTTTGAGCCATAAATGATTGAATGAGTTCAAATTTGGGATTTGAGACTGGATATGAATACTTCCGGGATCAATTTATAAATTTGCTGGCATAACGCCGTAACTGTTGAGTCTGTGTTACGGCCAGAGTCTTGAGAGCTTCATTTTGCGCTGTCGTTCCGTCCGGGGCTTTGTGGCAAAGCAGGCAACTGACACGCGCATCGCGCCATTTGCCAGGATGTTTGTGCAGTCGTTCGAGTTCTTCGAACTTGGCGGGCAAATGGCATTTCAGGCAATCTTCGCGCGCTTTGACGTTCAGGTGTTCGGCAATGCCGGACATCGCTTTGGCTTTGTTGCGAGTGGAAAGGAAATACAAGCCGCCGACAACAACAACAACGATTAAAACAAAAATCAGGTCGCGTGGTTTCATCAAAATCACCAGAGAAGGAAATGTGAATGCTTAATCAAGGCGGCGACTGTAACAAACCGTTTGATCGAGTGTCCAGAGTTCGTGCTGAATAAATAAAGAGATAGTTGGACTTACCACTTCGCAATCCTTGGGGTACATTCAGGGAAAAATGATGGAACTGTTTTGCCCATTGGCGTCCAGCATTAACGAGACCTGTAGAAATTTCGCGCGTTTGGCCGTCAAACAATGAAGACGTCTTCAGAATGAAAACAAACGGGATCACGGCATCTACCAGCGATGAAGAACTGCTCCGGCAAATGATTGCCGGAGACGCGGATGCGTTCGAGCAGCTTTATGATCGGCGGCACGCAGGGGTTTTTCAGTTTGCCTTGCGAATGAGCGGGTCGCCCGTTTTGGCGGAAGATGTGGTGCAAGACGTGTTTATGGAATTTATGCGAGATGCTCATTTGTTTAACGCTTCCAAAGG
>CAYLJQ010001070.1:0-2100 GCA_964383955.1 uncultured Heliomicrobium sp.
GGTTGTGACCGCTGCAATTCCCAGATCAAGGTTGATGTGCGCGTTAATGCCTGCCAGCAATTGCTGCAAGATCAGTGGACGCCATTTCTGAGCCGCATCAAAAGCCATTTGCCAGGATTTTGTGGGTTGTTTTCCTTGCCGGTAAAGTTCATAAGCCTGAATGTAGCGATTGGCGAACACGACATCCAATCGCGCCATGCATTCGCCATTTTGAAACACGTTGTTGGCAATTCCTTGTTTGACGGCAACGGTGACTCGCAAATACAGTGCGGCGAAATAACCAAGGCGGCTGCGTTCGCGACGGCATTCTTCCACAATTTCATTGAGACGGGCGATTACTTCATCAATCGTGTTGATCATAGTTGACTGATACGTTCTGAAGATTTTTGAGGTTTAGCCGAGTGACAGAAACTGCATACACTGGCTTGACAGGTTGCTGACCGCCCGGTAAGTCTAGCCCTCCGAAGCAAAACACGCAAAAAATTGGAGAACAAATTTTGAGCTGGCAACCTGAAGTTGACGAGATCAAACGCCGTGTCGAACTGGCGAAGCAAATGGGCGGCGAAGCCAATGTCGCTCGCCAACATGCAAACGGCAGATTGACTGTGCGCGAACGAATTGAGCGACTGCTGGACCCTGATTCCTTTCACGAAACAGGAGCGTTGGCCGGCAAGGCGGCTTACGTTGAGGGCGAGTTGATCGAATTCATGCCGTCAAATTTTGTTTGCGGGCTTGGGCGAATTAATCAGCGGCGTGTGGTTGTTGGCGGAGATGACTTCACAGTTCGCGGTGGAGCGGCTGACGCCGCCATCGGTCACAAGATGACGTATTCCGAACGAATGGCGCGCGAATTGAAATTGCCGCTGGTTCGACTGGTTGACGGAACCGGCGGAGGCGGCAGCGTCAAGATGTTGGAAACGATGGGGAGAACTTACGTCCCGGCAAATCCAGGTTGGGACATTGTCGTGGCTTCGTTGTCAGAAATTCCTGTCGTCGCTGCGGCGCTTGGGCCGTGTGCGGGGCTTGGAGCCGTGCGCGTGGTTAACTCGCACTTTTCGGTGATGGTCAAAGGCGTCAGCCAATTGTTCGTTGCCGGGCCGCCAGTTGTCGTTCGCGGTGTTGGCGAGAACGTGACCAAAGAAGAACTTGGTGGTTCAGACATTCACGCCCACGGCAGCGGCTGTGTAGATAACGAAGTCGAAACCGAAGATGAAGCCTTTGCCGAGATTCGCCGCTTTCTTTCGTACCTGCCGCAGAATGTTTGGCAAATTCCTCCGCGAATCGAAAGCAGCGACGATCCTGGAAGAAGCGAAGAAGAATTGCTTTCGATTATTCCACGCGACCGGCGAATGTCTTATGACGTGCGACGGATTTTGAGTTTGGTGCTTGACCGTGATTCGTTTTTTGAAATCGGCAAGTTTTACGGTCGGCCTTTGGTAACTGGCTTGGCGCGGTTAAACGGTTACGCGGTTGGCGTTCTGGCTGGCGATCCGAAACAAGGTGGCGGCGCACTGGATGCCGACGGCAGCGAGAAAATGACGCGCTTCGCCGATCTGTGCAACACGTTTCATTTGCCCGTGGTGAACTTCGTGGATCAACCGGGCTTTCTGATTGGCACGCGAGCCGAACGAATGGGAACAGCACGGTATGGCGCGCGTGCGATGGCGGCAGTGTATCAGGCCACAATCCCGTGGTGTTCGATCATTTTGCGTCGCGTGTTTGGCGTTGCGGGAGCCGCGCACGGAAATGCCCAAGCATTGAATTTCCGCTACGCCTGGCCGAGCGGCGATTGGGGATCGCTGCCGATTGAAGGCGGCGTGATGGCGGCTTACAAACGAGACATTGAATCCGCGCCAGACCCGGAAGCGCGAAGGCGAGAGATTGAAGAGAAGCTGAACGAACTACGCTCGCCCTTTCGAACCGCCGAAGCCTTCGGCATCGAAGAAATCATTGATCCGCGAAACACTCGGCGCTTGTTATGCGATTGGGTGGAAATGGCGTATGACTTGTTGCCGACGCAGATTGGCGTGAAGCTGCACGGCTTTCGGCCTTGAAAGTGCGGTACCGCGCGCGTGAGCAAGCGGCAGTCTTGCGCAAGAC
>CAYLJQ010001071.1:0-2096 GCA_964383955.1 uncultured Heliomicrobium sp.
AGCGCCTGAAAGATCATGCAGCAGCTTCCGGCAAGAAACTTTCGATCAACCTGGACAAGCTAAGCCAGTCACAACCCGTTTTCGAAAGACTTGGATTCGCCCCCACTGAAGATTCCGGCTTTCACGTTTTATATGTTTGGCAACCGCAAGCGCCTGCGGGTGAAGGTGCCGTTGAATAACCTGAATCCAAAAAATGAAAAGGGTAGCAGGCGCTTCGAGTGTCAACCAGCTTACATAAGCCATAGCAAAATAAGGACTTTTACAAGTTTTTACCGGTTTAGGTACTTGACATCGCGCAGAGTTGAACGCAACCTGAGGCCCGCAGTTCTCGTACGAATGATGGCTGCGACCAAGCACCAAGAAACATCGTATTCACCAATCAATCTAACCCCTCAAAAAGGAGAGCTTATGAAGGAGAGAATCCTCGCGTTGCGTTACCTGGTCAGCACATTGGCCATCACCATGGCTTTTGGACTGATTTGCGTTGCCCAAACGGCTTCCGTTTCTGCTGTCAAACCGCTGCAGGCCGCTGCCGCCACCGACCACATTGCAATGATGGTCGCAGACTGGACTCGCGCCCGCGATTACACGAAAGAATATCTGGACGCCATGCCGGAAGATGGCTACTCGTTCAAACCGACAGCGGATATTCGCAGCTTTGCCGAACAGTTTTTGCATTTGGCAAACGCCAATTACTTGTTCGCTGCCAACGCCACCGGAGCCGCCAACACCAATAAAGTGAATCTGGAAAAAACAGATTCCATGAAAACCAAGGCTGCCTGCACCAAAGCCGTGATTGAAAGCTACGATTTCGTCATCGCTTCAATCAAAGGAGCGGATGTCAAAAAGCTTGGCGAACAAATCAAACTCTTTGGCAATGACATGTCGCGCGGTGCGGCATTGTCAAAAGCCTTCGAGCACCAGACTCACCATCGCGGACAAACAACAATCTATTTGCGATTGAAGGGCGCGAAGCCTCCCGCAGAAAAGTTGTTCTAGTTTAGAAATGCGGATTACAGAAATTTTCTATTCAATCCAGGGCGAGTCCTCTTATGCGGGCTTGCCCTGTGTTTTTGTGCGGCTTACGTGGTGCAATTTGCGCTGTTCGTGGTGCGACAGCGAATATACATTTACTGGCGGAACCGAAATGTCGGTTGATGATGTGCTGGAACAAGTTCGCGGCTACGGCTGCAACCTTGTCGAAGTCACAGGCGGCGAACCGCTGGTGCAAAAACGCGAGTGCTGTGAACTTGTCAAACGGCTCTGTGACGAGAGTTTTACAGTACTGATTGAAACTGGGGGCGGCCTGGACACCAGCGTGCTCGATTCGCGGGTCATCAAAATTCTGGACATCAAATGTCCGGGCAGCGGCGAAGCGGGACGAAATTTCTGGCCAAACCTTGAAACGCTGAATCCTCGCGACGAAATTAAGTTTGTCATCGCAGACCGAGCCGATTTTGATTTCGCGTTGGAAGTAATCGAAAAGTACAACCTCAACCAGCGCCAACCGCACCTGCTGTTTTCGCCGGTTTGGGGTTCGGTTGAGCTACGGGACCTGGCCGACTGGGTATTGAGATCCAAAATTCACGCCAGAATGCAGTTACAGCTTCACAAATATATTTGGGGGCCGGATACCAAGGGAGTTTGAAACCAAACAATGCTTGCTGTGGTCTTAACAAGTGGCGGAATGGATAGTTGCGTGACAACGGCAATTGCTGCCAGCGAATGCGACGAAATAGCGTTGCTGCATGTCAGCTACGGACAGCGCACTGAGCGGCGCGAGTTGAAGGCATTCAACGATATTTCCGACTTTTACAAAGCCAGCCGGCGTTTGGCGACAAACATCGCGCACCTGGCGCAAATAGGCGGCTCTTCCCTGACCGACCATAAGATCGAAGTCAGTCAGGCAGAATTAACATCCACGGAAATTCCGACTTCTTACGTGCCCTTTCGCAATGCGCATTTGCTGGCGATTGCGACAAGCTGGGCGGAAGTCATCGGCGCGAATCGCATTTACATCGGAGCCGTCGCCGAAGACAGCTCCGGATACCCGGATTGCCGCCCGGAGTTTTACGAAGCGTATCAACGCGCTATTA
>CAYLJQ010001072.1:0-2089 GCA_964383955.1 uncultured Heliomicrobium sp.
TGCTGATACTGTAGTTGGACCTTGGAAGTTAGAAATCAGAAGTTGGGAAAAGCCGTTCCTATCTCCGGCCTTCTGCTCCCAATCTCCTATTCTCTATGCAAGTAATCAATCATTACTCCAGAGCCTTCAAAGGATTAATGCGTCCGCTGGTTTTGTCCGACTTGAATGAGTTGTGGCAATTGGATTTACGCGTTTTTCTGGATGGCGAGGCTTATGAGCGCGAAACCTTTCGATATTTGCTGACCAATCCCAAAGCGATTACACGGCAGATTCGATCCGACATAGATGAAATGGTGGCCTTTGGAATCGCCGTCATTGAAGATTCCGGCCAAGGCCATCTGACGGCGGTCGGCGTGGCGCCGGAATATCGGCGCAGAGGTCTTGCCAGATTGGTCATCCACGAAATCGAACGAAGCTTTCTGGCGCGGGGCGTACATTCGATCAAGCTGGAAGTCCGCGCCACTAACCTGGCGGCGCAAAAACTTTATGAACAACTTGGCTATATCGTCACCCAACGGATGGGAAAGTACTATTCAAATGGCGATGACGGCTATTCAATGGTTAAGTATTTGGAAATATAAGCTTTATCTGGCTTTTAGCCTGCCGGGTTCCACAATTTAGACAAAATCTAGCCAAACTACGCCAAAATTTTTTCTCCTTCCGTCGCCTTGGTATCCAAATTGAAGATCATTGGGGACTTAGCTGTTGAAAGCTTCAAAAGCAGGGGCAATTTTTCCGGCTTTTAACCCGGCAAAGCCGTTCCGAAGCCAATCTCTAATTTGACAACATCCCTCTAATCAGCTATAAATACAGTCACTTAGCGACAATAGCAGTGCGCCCGGAATGTCAATAATCATTTTTCTAGAGAGGTGAAATCGTATGAGGGAAGCACTCTCTAAACGATCAAAAGTTTCAGCGAAGACGACGGCAAAGGGGAAATTGTCTGCAAGTCAGGCACAAGCAAAATTGACCAAGCCAAAGTCGAAGGCGACGTCAAAGCCCAAGGCTCTTTCCGATTCAAAAACGAAATCGCAAAAATCGGTAAAGCCCAAAGCTGCTGCACTGAAATCAGTCAAAGCGATTCAGAAAACCGCAGCGACAAAGAAAGCCGTGACCAAATTAACCAAGCCTGGTCAAAAGTCTGTACCTAAAGTTGTCGCCAAGAAACCTGCACCGAAAGTCACTGTCAGTAAGAAAGCCACGAAACAAGTCGCTTCTTCACCAAAACCGATAACCAAAGATTCAAAAGTAACTTCGGTTGCCAATAAAACAATTCCGACTGTTCGCAAAGCCGCGCCCAAAGCGGATGTGGAAAAAGCCGCACCGCGAAAAATCAACAAGATCGTTTTGCCAATTCGAGTGGCACCATCGGCTCCGCCAGCAGAACCGCCTCGCCGTTCATCAACCACAGCAGCGTTGAAGGCATTCGAGCACGCAGTGCGAGCATTTAATCGCCGGCACTTTGAAGAAGCCAAGGAAATGCTTGAAACCTTGCAGGCAAAATATCCGAATGAAGTGGAAATAATCGCTCGTTCGCAGATGTACCTGCAGGTTTGCGCCCAGAAGCTGGCCAATATGCCATCGGCTCCACGCAACGCCGATGAACTTTATGACCGTGGCGTTTACGCGTTGAACATCGGCGATTTCAGTCAGGCGAAAAACTTCTTTGAAAAGGCGTTGCGGCTGAAACCTGAAGAACCGCACCTGCTGTATTCGCTGGCCGCGACCCTGGCGCAAACCGGTTCGCACGATCAGGCGCTGGATTATTTGAAGCGCACCATCCAGATTCAACCGCGTTATCGCGCACAGGCGCTCAACGATTCCGACTTTTCCGAATTGCGTGAAAACAAACAGTTTCTGGAAATGCTTGGGCTGGCGTCACCGTTCGACATTCTGCAAGCTAGACGATAACAATCAACTTTATAAAGTAGAAAAGCCCACGAACTGGATGACCGTTCGTGGGCTTTTCTACTTTTAAAGGATTCAAGTTGCTTCAGCGAATCCTGAGCCTTAACACATTCGCTTTCATGCCATTTACAGTCACTTCCAGGTCAACCTCTCCTTTGCCAATCAAACTTCGCGGGATTCG
>CAYLJQ010001073.1:0-2081 GCA_964383955.1 uncultured Heliomicrobium sp.
GGAGGTAAGAGGTAAAGATGGCTCCAAGAATTCCCACACATAAAAACGGCAAGGCAATTTTGGTTTTGCCTATGCCTAACGATTGCATCGCAGTCATTTCGCCGTCAGACGAAAGCCGGCTGCAAGTGATAATCGTTCCAAGCAGCAGTGAAACTGGCAAAGTAATTACGACAATGCCCGGAATCAGGCTCCACAAAAACTGTAATGCAATCTGAGCGGATGTATGAAAGGAAAGGACTACGTTCAGGTATTTGCCAGCTTGTTGCACAAATACCAAGGACGTCAGCGCAAGAAATGCAACGAGCGTAACTGGAAGAATTTCTGACAGCAGAGAAAAGAAAAGCCTTTTGTACTGAAAGAGACGGCTCATTGCTGGACACTTACTGCGTCTGATAAGAAGCCTTATGTAGCTTCTGTGGTTAGATTAAGTGAGTCGAAAGTTTTAAGACTCTGATTCTATATCTGACAAGCGCCTGTGACACACCGGCCTGCACGGCGATTGATTTAATGGATTGATTACGCAAAAGATTGCAGATCAATGCGCGATACGGCAACAAGGCTGCCGCTCCGACTGAATAGGCTTCTTCCTCGATGTGCTTGTTGTGAGTTCTGTGCGCATTGTCCGTGCCCGAACCTCCGGCACTCAATTCACTGTGCTTATGACCTAGCAACACATGGCAAACCTCTTCCATCAATGTTGCCGCTTTCCTTGAATTACTGTGATTGGGGTTCAAGATTACAACCCTTGTTCCATCTGGCAGCATAGGAGTCGCCCCTCCTGACCAAGCCCCATTCGGCGACTGAAGCACAGCTTTAATGTCGTCTGTTAGACCATCAATCGCATCCAGCGGCACCACCCGCAAGCCCGCAGATTGTGCCAGCAAGTACGGATCAAGCTTGTCATGAATGCCAGATAGGCCCGCAAAAGACCTAATCCTCAAAGCCAGTTGTTCATATTGTCGGAATTTTTCACTAACTGGAGGCTCTGGCAGGAAATTCAACCGATTTAGACAATCAGGATTACCGCATGAAGTAGACATTTTCCATTACTTTTTGACGCTGTATTGCTTGTAAGCCAGTCGAAAAAGCTCAGAAAGAGCTACTGCATTTTCCGGCGTCAGATTGCCATCCGCACGCAAGTGAGCTTCAACCAAATCAGGCGTTGAGCCCTGAACAAACTGAGCGATTGAGCTTTCGATTGCAGCTTGGAGTCCGATAATGCGATCCAAAGGTAAATTCAGCCATTTTGCCAATCTTGCCAGGGTTTCCGCGTCCGGTGTTCCCGTGCTGTTCTCAATCCGTGACAGCGTGGATGCGCTGACCTGGGTTTGTTTGGCGACTGCTCTCAGTGACAACCGTTCCCGTTCGCGTTTACGCTTTACAAATAACCCAAGCTCCGCGACATTCACCAGGCTGTCGGAATCACTAACTTCTTGCACTTCCCTTTTTGATTTGTTCTGCACTTCCATATTCAGGTGATGATGTGGATAATCAACTTGCATCAAATCCGTGATGCACATTTTTCTGATCAATCACACGCTAACACATCAGTCTTGCAAAGGCAACGGGTGTTGCAACGTTGCAACGCCACAATACGCAAGAGAAAACACCGCATTTATGCTGGTCAACCAATCAATCGAAACAACTTTTGGTGTTAGTTCTGCGGATGCTGAAGTCATTCAGTTTACCGCTCCTGCATTGACTCCCGACGATTATCTGATCGAAAAGACGTTAAGTGGAGACGAATCAGCCTTTGAATCATTGCTGCGAAAACACCATAAACGTGTTTTTTCAATCGCCAGAAGGTTTTTCAGGTCTCGTGAAACCGTCGAAGATATCGTTCAAGAAACCTTTTCAAAAGCATTCTTTTCGTTGGCGACATACAGGCGCGGAGCGTCTTTTGACCAATGGCTGGCAAGGATTGCCGTCAACAATTGCTATGACGAATTGCGACGGCGAAAAAAACGCAGCGAGTCTTTGATCACGGATTTATCAGACGATGAAGAGTATTGGCTGGAAAGCAAGCTTTCTCACTCGGCTTTTGAAATTCACTTAAATGAGCATGAGCGCGGCATTGCGGC
>CAYLJQ010001074.1:0-2078 GCA_964383955.1 uncultured Heliomicrobium sp.
GAATGCCGGATCTATGTGCTCGATCTGCAGGATGCCAAAGCGCCGCGCTTCGAAGCGCCCGTCGTCAAGCTCGTCGTCGCTTTCGATCATGCCTGGCAGCTCTTCGGCAGCATCGGGCGCGAAATCTTCCTGAAGAACAATCTGGCGGCAAATAAGTTAAATTCACCGCCAGATTGCTCAATTCATTCGCAGGTAACTGACGTTATCATTTTGGGAGGTTTTGGAATTGGTGTCGTCAATGGCGCAGGTGCCCGGCGATAACCGGTAATGCGCGATTCCCAATATCCGGCAAAGCTTGAAAGCGTCACTCCCTCTGACCGTGAAGAGTGATAAAAGCTTTCTGCATCTCTCACAATGCCAACATGTTTTAAGCCGTTAAAAAAGACCAGTGTGCCGAATTTGGCAACTTCTTCGGCTGTCGCCTCTGGAAGCTGATCCCATAACGTGCGAGCGGCAACCCGCTCAAAACTGGCTCCGGCATCTTGAAAAACCCGCCAGACAAAACCCGAACAATCGTATCCACGATCATCCGTTCCAAAAAAGCGATAGCGGATTCCCAACCGTTGCGTTATTGCCTGGAAAAGCAATGCAGATTTGTCGTCGCCCAACATCATTGGCGGTGGCGGCAATAAACTGGGACGAAATGTCGGAATAATCAGCGATGTTAAATTTACAAATTCGGTTCCTTGCAGCGTTGTCGGCAACTGGGGCAATTGCAATGTGTTTTTCTCGTTTGCCGGGCGTTTCCAAACGTCCATATTTATCTGGGCTTTCACGTTCAATGAAACTGCCAACCAAATCAGGGCAAACAAAGAAACGCAGGGCAACAGCCGAATAGCTGTTTTCATAAATCGAATTTCTCCTATGAAATTGTTCTTTTAACGTTTCTTGCTGTTTTGAGGACTACCCATAAAAAAGTGGCGGCATTTTAGCTGCCACCTGGCAATTTGTCATGTGCGTCAAGGCTGGTTTAACCGGGGCGCGGCTTGACAAAACTCACCAGCTTTCGCCAACCGCAGTCAGGGAATTCACTTTTAGCCGAAACACGATGGTCTGGCTCAGCCCTTTGGCCATCTTCGATTCGACGGGCGTCAAATGAGGCATGCGCTGGAAAAGATCCGCCATGATCCGTTCTCGCTCTTGTTCATCGCTGATTTCCTCGTAATTTCCGTATGCAATCACACTGCGCCAGTGATAAGGGTCTTCGATTTCGTCCACTTGCAAACAGGCGCGAGGATTGCCTCGCAACGCCGCAATCTTTTTCCCCGCCAGCGAATGCATGTAAATGTTTTCGCCGTCAAAAAAGTAATTGATTGGCACCACGTACGGTTCGCCATCGGCGATACAGGCCAGCCTGCCAAGCCTTCCCGCACTTAAAATTTTAAGCGCCTCTTCATTTGTCAGCTTGCCGATCATCATTTCGCGTGTTTCCTCCCTGTAAGCCTAAAAAAAGAGGAAGCAATTTTTGATTGCTTCCTCTTTTGTTTCTCAACCTTCGTGCGCGCGCACGATCTCAACAGAACATGGCGCGTGCGATGCCACAGCTTGAGAAACCGAACCAAGCAGGAACTTTCGAAACCCGCTATATCCATGCGAGCCAAGCACAATCAAATCCGCTCCCCATTCCTTTGCAGTGCTAATAATTGTTTCTTCCGCATGGCCAATAATGGCCTGCTTTATCAGCGTCAAGGGAACCTCGCGGTTGGAATTGCTGTTCACCAGCCGATCAATTGCTTTTGCAACAACTTCATCGGCATGCTCACGCCCAATTTTTTCCGTATGCACGTAATAGCTGTTCGGCAAAGCCCAGGTTTCAGGCGTCGGCGTCATAGGCAAATGAATTGCGGAAAGCACATAAATCTCAGTGCCCGCCGGCCACGGACGTTCCGCAACTTCTTCCAAAGCCTTTTCGCCACACGCTGAGCCATCGACAGCCAATAGAACTTTCATTTGCAGCGGCTTCCCTGTCGTTTTTGGCTGCCGCACAATTTCTACGGAACAATGCGCATGCGAAGCGATAGAGCGCGAAACCGAGCCAAGCCAGAATCTTTCAAAAGCATTGTACCCATGAGTTCCGA
>CAYLJQ010001075.1:0-2070 GCA_964383955.1 uncultured Heliomicrobium sp.
ATACTGAACACATCGTTTATATTTTGTGCTTTTAATTTGCAGATCTTTTCTACCTCCAAGCAACATCTTCACAACGTTGCTATTACCTGCAGCTACTGCAAGATGTAACACATTGGTACCTACATCACTTTGAATAGCTTCGACTCTCAATGGAGACATGGTACTGATTTTATCTAAAATCGCAGCAGACGACACCGAAGGCCGCGGCTTCCAGACATAGTAATTGTTATCATACTCCTCCATGGTGTATTCTGCCTCAGGGTTTGTGAGACTTGACAATGATTCTACATAATCTTCACTATCACCTACTGTTTGGAAAATGCCATCACAATCATTGGTTACACTACTACATCGACTAAGATCTTCTTCTTCTTCATTTCGTATCGTAGTTTCCGAAGGTCTATATTTCATGCTGCCAGAAGCAGAGAAGTTGTCTTCATCGTCACCTTCCTCTTCAATTTCCGCAAAAAGTGGCCCGAAACCTGGATCGGTGATGCGGCGGCTGGCCTTGTCTTTATTCAATGCGCGCTGGAGCGAGCGCAGCAAAAGGTCGCTTTCGGTCGCATTGTCATAAACCACTCTCAGCCTACAATCGAGACGACCATAGTCGCTGACAAACGTGTCACCCATCTCAGCTACTATTACCTTCTGGCCATCAAGGATGAACAGGTCGCCTTGCCTGATTTCAGCATCGTCTTTGTATTTCAGCGTCCGCCTTACGCCCGATTCCAACTCGCCTTGCACTTCTTCAAAAATCGGTTTGAATTCATCGAAATCCTGGCAAGGAGTGCGCTGCGCGATTTCTTCTGCCGCTTTGATTTCTCCGCGTGATCTGACGTGAACGAGCTGGGTAATGTCATTTTGGGTGGCTGCATCAACACCAAGTTCCGCCAGCAACTCTTTGTCCGTCAGGTCTGCTTTATGCGAGTTGGCATCATTGTTAGCGTCTAAGAGTCCGTGGGTATCCAGTGATTGTAAGACTTGGCGGCATTCTTCAGAGGCTCTGATGCGTTCGAGCCGCACGGCATAAAGCCGCTCGAAAATATCGCGGCTTTCGCCGTGTTGCGGCAGTCTGCCGTGCTTTGCCACAAAGCGTTCGATTTCTTCAAAGCCTGCGATGATGCGCTCTTCTCTGGCCGAGCGGCTGCCGGATGGTTCAGGCTCCGTTTCTACGCCCAACTCGTCGAGCAAAGCCAGATCTGCTTCAGTAATTTGTTTTTGCATCTTTTGTCACTTCAGACGAGCGTGTCACCAACGCTACCAGCGCATTTGGAGTGCGGTAATTCGTTACCGCTTTTCATTCGCAACTGACGCATTCCGTTTCACCCAAGCCGTGCGCCGCGAACGAAAAGCGGCGAGGGCTGGCCGCACTCCACGCAAACTACGCGCACTCTTTCGCTTTGCGTTGCATGAAGGCAACCCCCTCAGCCATGCGTTTTTCCCAAGGGTCAGTCGCTGTCAACGAAGGCAACCGGCCTTTTTCCTTTTTGAAATCCAACGCCCGTTTGGCTAACGCTCGCGCGTCTTCCAGCGTAAGGTTGATACGTTTGCCCGCGATAACTTCTGCCACCTGCCGCAGCCGTTCTTCGCTCATAGATTTGGCGAGTATGGCGTAGGCTTCACCAAAGGGATTGATGCGGTCAATCAAATCAATATCAAGGTCTTTGACTTCCAAAGCGAACTTCCTCACGCCATCAATGAGTGAGGTGTTTTTAGCCGCCTCCCCGTTACTGTCGGTGATTGCCTTTTTGGCTTGCTGGACGAAGTTGAGCGCAGCGATTGCGTGCTGGCGCACGGCTTCTTGATCATCTTCAGCGAGGTGGGGATATTTCTCCTTGACGATTTTCCCCATGTGAACTTGCGTTAGTTCTTCCGGCACCAGTTCTTCGTCAAATAAACCGCGCTCAATGGTCGGTTTATTCTGCACAAAGGCCGTAATCAGTTCCGTCAAATCTTCCTGACAAATGCGTTCAGCTTCAGGGCTTTGGGGTTCGGCCAGCCCTTTGATTTCAAGCTGAATCAAGCCGCTCTCGTGATTGATACCTACATTGGTTTGCCCCGGCTGGTATC
>CAYLJQ010001076.1:0-2069 GCA_964383955.1 uncultured Heliomicrobium sp.
TTACCGGATCGCGGCTGAAGGAGATCCCGTGGCTGATCCAGCCCGAAAAAGCCATCGGTGACACCAGCGTATAGCACTTCAGAACCGACACCGCCGATTTTCACGCTGACGGCTTCAAGTGAGCTGCGTCCGCGAATGCCCGTGCCGTAACCGACAAAAAAGACTTGATCGGTTTCGGCTCCCATATCAATCGGCAGAGGAACGAACTTGCTCTGAGCTTGATCAAAAACAGCAACCTGTTCGTAAACCTGCGAACCGTCGGCTTTGATTCTCAACACAACCGCCGCCGGAACATCTCTGCCATTGGAGTTCGCCGAAAACAATGCCGGAGCAACCGCCGCAACGGTCACACTTCCAGCAGCCAATTTCCCTTCGCTGTTTGCGATCAGAATCGTAGCGGGTCCCGCAGCTAAGCCTTCCGGCATCAGGAAGTTGATTTGTCCTGGCGAAACAAAAAACAGGGGCGCCAGTTTCTCAACGCTTGCGCTGTCACGAACCGTTACCGAAGTTCCAGCAAGCGAAACCGGCAGCGGGGAGGTAGAACCAACTTGAACCCCGGAAGCCAGATTGACTCCGAAGGCTGCGACAATCGAAGAAGAAGCCAACGCCGATGCGTTGAAGCTGGCTGCCGAAACGCTGGCGACTGTGCCGAAATTTGCCAGAAGGTTTTTCACGTCCGTGCGAATGCCGGGCAACATCGGATAAAACGCGTCGCCTGGACATTCCGTGGCTCCGGGGCCATCGCGATGACCGGAGATGTTGTTGATTGTCAGCCCCGAAGCCGCGTGGCGCGATTGGCCAGCCGGATCAATTCCGCGCTGATCGGCTTTCCAGGCCAGAAGCTTTTTCAAACTATTCAGTGCCGCTGGTGGAGGCGTCGAACTGGTGAAATCACCAATGACGACCACGCCCATTGTCCCGCTGTTCGTGCCGCTGAAGTGCGCGCCAATAACATTGTCTCCGCCTGCGCGGCCTTCATAAATTACCCCCGTCTGGTCAATCACGTAGTTATAGCCGATGTCCGCCCAACCGTTTGAAAAGACGTGAAAGTTCCAGATGCTGCGCACCGCAGCCGCCCAATCGCCATTGATCGCGCCGCTGGGGCTGAAGGTGTGATGGACGATCAAATGTGTGACCGTCGTGTAGCTCAAACTTCCGTGCGTGGTCACCTGACCGTCGGGACAACCCCATTCGGTTCGGGTAACGATGGGAGGTTTGGGATATTTGGGCAATTGCTGTTGTTGAAGATTTTCTATCGTCATCACTTCACTTGCTCGTTGCTCGATTCGCCGCTGCATGTCACGTGGAGTCGCACCAGGACTGATAAATACCAGCCGCAAACTGGAAACGGACGCCTGTTCTTTGGCCAGGATTCGATACTGCACAAACTTCGTTTGCCGATCCAGTAAAGCCAAAGCGCTAACCTGTTCGCCTCGTTCGTTGGCATAATCGCTATGCGCGCTGATCGGCAACCATTCGCTCCAACTGACGCCATCAATTGAACTTCGCAAACTTAATTGCAAATCGCCATTTGTCATCCAGGCGGCGCCAACGGCCAGAAATGGTTCAACGCGATCCAGCGGCACGGCGATCACCTCAGAAGTGACGACGGTGGATTTCGCCAATTCTCTTGCCAGATCAAACCTGATTTCGTTGTGTCTGACTTCCGGCTTTTGATTCTGCGCCATCACAGGCAATGCAATCAGCGCCAGCAGCAAGACAAAGATTCGTTTGCTCATTCAATTGCCTCCCGGTTTGAAGTTTGGCTTGAAGCTCGGTTATAACACAATCAAACAACAGCGAGTCAATTGGTGCAGGGAGCAGTGCCGGAAGCAATAGCGACCGGCTTGGTTTCAGTACCGGGAGCAGTAGCGACCGGGTTTTCTATAAATCATCAGCGGGCAGAAAGTGAAAACTGACCATGCGACACGTCCAAAATCCGCCGAACCCCTGGTTGACCGAACAGCACGAATGGATCGGCGGACCGCCCGAAGCCAAGCTGGAAGTGTTTGAAGAAACCGCCACCCGGTCAATCATTACCAGCAATAACAGCCCAGACATTCCTTTTG
>CAYLJQ010001077.1:0-2068 GCA_964383955.1 uncultured Heliomicrobium sp.
AAGACCTGAGCTACATACAATGGCACGATTGAAAAACAGCCTGGCGAGCGCAGTTAGGTTGATTCGTTATGCTTTGAAGGGGCGCATCGAGCGAACAGTTGAACACACCTTCTACCGTTTCATAGGGTAATAGCTTTTATTATGTGTGGTATTAGCGGATGGCTCTTGCGGTCAAACCAACAACGCGAAAACGCGCACCTGGAAGCAATGGCTGAGGCGCTTGCGCATCGTGGCCCGGATGATCGCGGTTACTATGTCGAACCGTCGCGCGGCGTCGCGCTCGCGCACAATCGCTTGAGCATTATTGACCTTAGCGCCGCTGGCCACCAGCCGATGCTGAGCGATGATGGCCAGGTGGCGATGGTTTACAACGGCGAGTTGTATAACTTCCGCGAACTGCGCAAGGAATTGGAAGCGCTCGGCCATCGGTTCCATTCACGCTCTGACAGCGAAGTCGTTCTGCTCAGCTTTCTTCAATGGGGCGCATCTTGTCTTGAGCGGTTTTGCGGCATGTTTGCGCTTGCATTCTGGTCGGCGGTAGACGGCAAGCTACTGTTGGCGCGCGATGCGCTTGGTATGAAGCCGCTGTATTACACGGCGTTGCCAGGTTCGCAGGGCCTTGTCTTTGCTTCCGAAATCAAAGCCTTTCTGGCGCTGCCGGATTTCACGGCGCGATTGAACCGCGCGGCGTTGCAACAGTTTTTGGAATTTGGCTACTGCTTCGACCAACGGGCGACAGTGCTTGAGGGCGTGTATAAACTGCCGCCCGGCCATTTTCTGGAAGTGCCCGGTCATTTTCTGAAAGATGGCGTTGCAGTCCAGCCGCAAGCGTATTTTGTCCCGCCTGTTCCCGACGTTAACAACCAACGGTCAGGGGCCGAACGTGAACAGGAGCTTTACGAGACGCTTTCCGAAGTCGTGGCGCAGCACCTGATCGCTGATGTGCCGGTCGGCTTGCTGCTTTCCGGCGGGCTTGATTCCAGTCTGACGGCGGCGTTGGCTGCGCGTCATGCACCGATTACCACGATCAGCATGGGCTTTGCCGAATCCAGCGTTGACGAACGGCCTTATGCTCGTGTCGTCGCCCAACACATTCAATCCGACCACCGCGAGATTGTTATTCAACCACAGGAAATCAGCGACAGCATCGAAGACGTTGTCTGGTATTTCGACGATTTGTTTGCCGATTGGGGCACCGTGACGACTCGATTGATGTATCAAAAATGCCGCGAGCAAGGGATCAAAGTTGTGCTGGTGGGCGAAGGTTCAGACGAATTATTCGGCGGGTACACAATTTTTGATACCGCACAACAAGGGCGAGGGCCGCAAGATTGGCAGTTGTTTCAACTGTATCGGCGTTATGCAGGGCGGCGTTACGGCGGGCAGTTCGCCGCGTTTCGCGCGTTGATGCGCGAATATCTTGCACTGGGGAACGGCGATATATTCCACGCCGTTCGCTTGTTTGAATCACGCAACCAATTGCCGAATAACTACCTGATGAAGGTTGACAAGGCCAGCATGTCGGTTAGCGTCGAAGCGCGCGCGCCATTTCTGGATCGCCGCGTCGCCGAGCTTGCCTATCGCACACCGGCAAACGATTTGCTTGCGGGGGGCGACAACAAAGTGCTGTTGCGCAGGATGGCCGAACGCTACGAATTATTGCCGCGCGAAATCATCTGGCGGCCTAAGTTCGGCGCTTCGATTGCCGCGTCGTGGATGGATGAATCCGATAAGTTCCGCGCTTATGCGCAACAGGTAATCCTTGACCGGCGCGGCTGGGTGGATGAGTTAGGATTGCGCAAGGCAATGACCGATTACTTCAACAGTGCGCGGCAAGGCTACAGGTTTCCACACGCGATCAGTATTTTCAGCAATCTCGCCTGGCGGTTGCTGCTGTTGAATCTTTGGTCGCGTCGTTACGTGAATGCATAAGTGGTGGTTACTGCTCAGCCCCAAAGGGGCGAAATGTAGTAGCCCGGTGCAGCGCACCGGCGGCAATGATAAAAATCAAAAGCCCTGAAAGGGCAATGGCATTGAATTAACGACAACATTTTTGTAGACAATAACT
>CAYLJQ010001078.1:0-2067 GCA_964383955.1 uncultured Heliomicrobium sp.
AATATCAAAATGGCGGATGGGGAGCGTTAAAGTACCCTACGCCGGGGTGCAGAATAATTTGCGGATCATCCAGAGGATTACTGTCAGCCGGAAACCCCTTCAGAAAACCTTGCATAGCCGATCCACCGTCAACAGCATAGAGGGTCAATATTCCCCTTACGGCATGAATGCGGATAATTGCAGTGGGTTTTCCCGGACGATTAAAGGTCACAATTTCCTCGTCGCGGACGGCGTCGTGCACCGATGTCCAGGTTCCTGTTTCTGTTGGAGTTGGTACTTGATAGGCACGGTACCCTTGCGTTTTCCAGGTGCCATCCGCGTTGAGACGTAACGTGATGGTAAACCCGGTCGCATCCCAACCGCTGTAATCATTGTAATGAACGACTCCGGTCGGCGAGATGGAATATTGCACGTGCCAGGTGCCAGTTAAATTGTCCGGGAGCGAAGGAAGCTTCAAACTGGGATTTCCTTGCGGCGGTTCATCTTTCCAGCACCTGTCTCGCAATGATCCGGGGATATCCATATCGCAGTGCAAGGCGCTGTACCAATTCCCGTCGTCTCCATAACCGGAAAAATGATGCCCCGCAGCGATTGCAGCGCCTGGCGGGCGGGTGCGAATAGACTCGCTACCGTCCACTCGGCCGTCATCATCTTCACCGGGAATGGGGATCGTTTTATCCCAAAATCCTGCAAACTCGATCACCCAAAACCAGCGGCCCGATGCGGCGCTGTACGTGCGCCCAATCCCGGCAACCTTCCAATTGGGATTGAGCAACACTTCGTTTTCCATGGACGAAGACTTCCAAACATCCATCACCTGCTGCGCAGATAAATTGCCGGCCGCTGCCAAAGCCTCCAGGGTTGTTACTGGTTGAAACCCGAAAGCTCTTGCGCGGGCTTCCACATCCCGACCAAGGCTATCAATCTTGCTGACAGTGTTGCGCATGGCAAGATCGCGGCTCAGAAAGTCACTTGATTTGGTCAAAGCAATCGAGGCGCGAACGGGTCCTAAAAATCGAGTCTCCCTGTAATTTCCGATCAAACGCACCAACTCTTTCTCTTCATCGTCCAGTGGAATCGGCCCCGAAGGCGGTCCTCCAGGGTTGGGTGGAGTCACAGGCGTGGGCGAAGGCGTTGGAATTGGTGTTGGAATAGGCGTCGGCGTCGCTGTGGGAGTGGGCGTCGGCGTCGCAATGGGCGTCGGCGATGGCGTTGGCGTCGCTCTTGGCGTGGGTGTAGGTGTCGGCGCTCCGCCCACCGTGGTCGCAATCGCAGTGTTTGATGGCGGGGAAAGCAGAACGCCGCTTTCCGGCCATTTGATTTGATATAGATAAGTCGTGCCCGGCGTTAGGTTTGAATCAACGAACCGGTTGGGCAGCAGACTGACAGCAGTCAAAAAGTTGAAGCCCTGCGGTTCGGCTGCCGTAGTTCTGTAAATGCGAACCGTCGTTATTCTTCTGGTCGTCCGAATTTGCCAGGAAAGCTCTATCTGCGTTCCTGAAACTGTCCTTGCAACGAGGATTTCATTTCCCTGCGGAGTTGGATTGGGACTGGGCGTCGGCACCGGCGTTACGGTCGGCGCTGGCGTTGGAGTGGCATTCGGAGTTGGCGTTGGATTCGGCGTTGAAACGGGAGTTGGCGTGGGTACTGGATTTCCTGACAATCGAACGGAAACAGTATTTGATGGACTGGACAGCAAAACTCCTCCAGCCCTAACAGTCTTTACCAAATACAGATAAGCCCCGCTTGGGTTTACAGTTGAGTCAACATAACTTCTGGCATTATCGGCCAGCGAAGCGACCATTTCGAAGTTATCAGGCGTTGCGGCATCTGTGCGATAGACTCTAATTGAAGAATTGGATCCGGGATTGGTAATGCTCCAGGCCAATCTTACCTGAGTTCCTGAAAGCACTTCCGCTGATAAGTTAATCGTTTGGATCGGTCCCGCAAAAACCTCTCTATCTAGGATGACAAGATTCCCGAAAATCATCGCCAAGCTAAGGATAACAACCAAAGCTTTTGACAGTTCCGGGCCAAGCCAGCGAATCACTCTACCATTCCGCATCA
>CAYLJQ010001079.1:0-2065 GCA_964383955.1 uncultured Heliomicrobium sp.
CCAGTTACGACTTTAACTTCTTTGCCATCCTGAGTCGTGAAGACGCGGGCATGTCCATTTTGCGTGCCATCCTGGTTGGACGTAAATCTGACCTGGACTTTTTTTCCGTCAGGAGTGACGAAGGTTCCGCCATCGCCTTCAACGTTGATTTCTTGCGTCTGGCCATCCGAAGTTCGAATAGTCACCTTGCGTTGGACTTGAGATTGCGTTTCTGTTTTGGTCTTGTCCTGCGCCAGCACGCAGACCGAATTTCCGGCCAGTGCCAATGCGCAGGTAAAGCTGACAAATGCTTGCTTGCGAAGTTTCATGATGTCTCCTTGGAGTTGTGTGAGTGATTCAAGTCAGTGCCGCGACCGGCAGTGCTTACGGCTTGCTACAGGGCGCGGTACTGACTCGAGCTTGGTTGAAAAAACTTGTTCTAGCGAATAAAACGAATTGCCCGCGCTGATCCGTCTTCCGCCAACAGCAAATCGGCTTTGACGGGTTCATTTGCGCGCTCGATGTTGATTGGCAAACCGAACGACGCCAGCGCAGTGCGTGGAACCTGCACACGAATTACCTGTCCGCTTTCCATCGGTTGCGTGTCCGAATCGTGGGTAAGCGGTAAAAAATCAGTTGCCACTTCTTCTCTGTACAGCGGAGTGATTTCTCCCATGCTGGCTTGCACAAACGATCCGTCGTCAACTGGTTTCTTGGGAACGCGGCTTTTCACCTTATTAACTGTTGGGTTTTCGTTCTGCAGGATTGGCGCGATGACTTCTGGAATCAAATTGCTCCGTGCTGCAGGCGTAGCAGTGGCGACAAATTCTTTAGGTGCTGATTTTGCACTCATCCACGTGGAAGCTGAATAACCGATGGTTCCGATCAGCACGGCCGCTGCTGCCGCGTAAGTCCAAGTAGGGAAAAGGCTTAACCAGGAGATCTTGGTTGGGTGCCCCACAAGATTCGATTGGCCAGAGGACGCTGTTGCTTCTTGTTGCCTGCGAAACGCGGCAAGCAAAATCGTTTCTGTTTGAACGGAGGCTTCGTTGGCTTCAGTGGTCGAAGCCAATGTCTTTAGGCCGCCGACCAGTATGCGCATATTGGCCAACCGTGCAGCGCAGGTTTGGCAAATTGCTGTGTGCGCCAAACCCTTTTCACGCACAGGGTCATCAATAAGTTTGGTCAGCCTGGCAGAAGCCAATTCGCTGACAATTTGATCAAATTCCTGACAGGTCATAATTGCCTCAAACAAAACTTTCAGAGAAAACAGCCGCTGTGTTTTTAGCGCCGTTTAAATCCGCAACTGGTTCGGCGTTCAACGCTTGCAAGCGCTCAACCAAGATCGTTCGCGCGCGGTGCAGCCTTGAGCGAACTGTTCCAATGGCGCAACCCAAAATTTCCGCCGCTTCCTGATAGCTCATCTCGTGCAGATCGCAAAGCACAACAACTTCGCGGTAATGTGGCGGAAGGTTTAATACAGCCTGGCGGACTGAATCAATTGTTTCGCGCCGAGCCAGATCGCCAATCAAGTCGCTGGTCGCAACCAGATTTTCAGCCAGCGAAGAATCGCTTTCCCCCTCTTCGCTGTTGAGGGAAAGAAACGGCCGGTCACGCTCAAAGCGTTTAAGCGCCTGATTGCGGGCAATGCCGAACAGATAGGATTGAAAAGAGCCTCGCGCTGAATCGAATTTTCCGTTGTCACGCATCAAGTGCAGAAAAACTTCTTGGGTAATGTCCTCTGCAACCGATTCCGAACCACTCATTCTTAATGCAAAGCGATAAATGCCGCCTTGTCTGCGACGGTAAAGGGTGACGAAGGCGATTTCATCGCCCGTTCGCGTCAATCTAAGCAATTCTTCGTCGCTGAAGTTTGCGTGCATTACAATCTTTCGTCGCTTTTTAATTGGTTCGAACTTGGTGTCGCCAGTAATTCCGATTTGAGCGGATAAAAGTTCCACAAAGCTTCTAAAAAAGAAACCAGCGCCAGGAGTCAGAAGAGAATGACTCTCGGCGCTGGTTTTCTTTACAGCCGTAAAATCTTCAGCGAGAAGACTTATTTTTGGTTGAGGGCGCTGAACGGCAC
>CAYLJQ010001080.1:0-2063 GCA_964383955.1 uncultured Heliomicrobium sp.
TGCCGCTCTAATCGGTTTCCATATCCACCAACTACAAGACGAGGAGAAATTTTATGTCCGAATCAGCAATGATCGTTCCGGCAAAGATGCCCAAAATCCCTCAAATGCCCGTTTTTGAATCTGCGGAAGAAGAGCGGCTGCACAGAAAGCAACGGCTTGCGGCTGCGTTTCGCCTGTTTTCCAAGTTCGGCTTTGACGAAGGCGTTGCAGGACATATCACCGCTCGCGATCCGGAAAGGCCGGATCATTTTTGGGTTAATCCTTTTGGCGTGGATTTTAGCCAGATTCGCGTGTCCGATCTGGTTTTAGTCAATGACAAAGGCGAGGTTGTCGAAGGCGATATGCCGGTGAATGGCGCGGCGTTCGCCATTCATTCCCAGGTTCATGCGGCAAGGCCGGATTGTATTGCCGCTGCTCACGCGCATTCCATGTACGGCAAATCCTGGTCGGCATTGGGACGATTGCTTGATCCCATCACCCAGGATGCCTGCGCTTTTTACGAAGACCATTCGTTGTTTGACGATTTCACCGGCGTGGTTCTTGACCTGGAAGAAGGCCGCCGCATTGGCCAGGCGCTGGGGAATTCGAAAGCCGTTATTTTGCGAAATCATGGCTTGCTGACCGTCGGCAAAACCGTTGATGAAGCCGCCTGGTGGTTCATCACCATGGAGCGAAGTTGTCAGGCGCAACTTCTGGCCGAAGCCGCAGGCGAGCCGTATTTCATTTCCCCCGATAGCGCCAAGCTGACTTCTCAGCAAGTCGGTTCAACGCTTGCCGGTTGGTTTCAGTTTCAACCGCTTTACGCGCGCATTACTCGCGAACAGCCTGATCTGCTTGAATAGCTTCTATGCTTTTCGTGATCAACCCGACTGCGGCGCGTGGCCGGGCAAGCAGGGAATGGAGCAAAGCCCTGCTTGAACTCCGCAAACGCGGCGTCATTTTCACAGAATTTCTAACTACACATCCCGGCCAAGCCTGCGAAACGACTCGGCAGGCTTTGCTTGCGGGAGAAGTGTGCGTGATCGCGGTTGGCGGAGACGGAACGCTCAACGAAGTTGTCAGCGGGTATTTCGACAATTGCGGCCAGGCGATCAATCCGCATGCTGCAATCGGGTTGTTGCCTTGTGGGACTGGATCGGACTTTCGCCGTTCGCTTGGGTTGAACAATCGGGAAACGGCTTTGCAGGCAATCGTTTCCGGCCAAAGCCGGTTAATTGACGTGGTGAGAATCGAACTGACCGGGCAAGACGGTCAGCCTGTTTCGCGTTATTCGGTCAATGTCATCAGCTTCGGTTTGGGCGGGGAGGTTGTGCACCTGGTGAATTCCTGGCGAAACGTGTGGCCACCGTGGATTGGCGGCCACGCACGTTTTGTATTGGCTGCGTTAAAGGCTCTGAGGAATTATCGCAATCATCGGATTCACATTTCATTTGATGACGGCCAGAAATCCGAAGAAATCTGCTCGAATTTTCTGGTCGCGGCCAACGGGCGCTTTGCCGGAGGCGGTATGAAGTTTGCCCCGCACGCTGAGCTTGACGATGGGCTATTGGATGTTGTGCTGACGGATAAAGCCAGCCGTTTGGACATCCTCAAAGAATTGCCGCGAATTCGTTTTGGCTGGCATTTGCGAAACCCGAAAGTGAAATTGATGCGGACTCCTGCCATCACCATCAGCGCATCCAAGCCATTGCCGGTGGATGTTGATGGCGAATCCGTCGGGTTTACACCTGCCAAACTGACCATCCAGCCTTCTGCACTCCGATTTGTTGTTTAGCTTCTGTTGATAAAGCCTGACGTTGAATTCGATAGGCGGCGAATGCTGCTTGAGTGTGTCGTCACGCATTGCCGAAATGATCTGTGGATTTTTACCTGTCCGCGGATCAGTCTGTGTAACCTTCCGCTTTATATGGGGAAATTGGGCCAAAAATTATCTCAAAAGTCTTTCAAATTCCTGGTATGAATCTTGAATAAAGAAAAGCGGAAGCGCTTTTAGAGAAGCGCAAACGATTACGATGCCTGAAAATTGAAGTGTTGTTTGACTCCGCCGCACTTGTTGTCAGGTA
>CAYLJQ010001081.1:0-2052 GCA_964383955.1 uncultured Heliomicrobium sp.
CTTCAAACAAATCTTCGGTAAACAGCGGCGAAAATTGCTGGCACTCGTCCAACGTCAACTCGTCCAGTTCCTTTCCCTGTTCAATCGCGAAAACGACAATGCGGCCAATCACGTCATGAGCCTTGCGAAACTCCAATCCTTTGCGAACCAGATAATCAGCCAAATCTGTTGCATTGGTGTAGTCTCGAATGGCGGCGTTACGCGCGCGCTCACGGTTCAGTTCAACGTTGCGCAATACTGTAGCCGTCACACGCAAACTATCGGACAAGGTATCAATCGTGTCGAAAAGCGTTTCTTTATCTTCCTGTAGGTCCTTGTTGTAAGCCAGCGGCAAGCCTTTGGCCATTGTCAGCATGGCCATTTGATGCCCAAAGACGCGGGCTGATTTTCCGCGAATCAATTCCAGCGAATCAGGATTTTTCTTTTGCGGCATCAGACTGCTGCCTGTGGAAATCGCATCGCCAAGTTTGATGAAGCCGAATTCCTGCGTGGAATAGATAATGAAATCTTCGGCCAACCGCGACAGATGCATCATTGTCATGGCCGCAAAACTGACGAATTCAATGATGTAATCGCGGTCGCTGACAGCATCCAGGCTATTTCGCGTCACACCGTCAAAGCCGAGTTCCGCCGCCATCCATTCGCGGTCAACAGGGAAGTTCGTCCCGGCTAATGCCCCGGATCCCAGTGGCAACACATTCACACGTTTTTTGAGATCGGAAAGCCGCGCGCGGTCGCGTGAGAGCATTTGAAAGTAAGCCAGCAGGAAGTGGGCAAATAGAATCGGCTGGGCTTTTTGCAGGTGAGTGTATCCCGGCAGCGGATCGCTTTCGTACTTTTCAGCCAGTTCAACCAGCGCAAGCTGCGTGTCGCGGATCACTTCATCAAGCCGTTCGATTTCGCCACGAAGAAACAACCGCGTCGCAACGGCAACCTGATCGTTGCGACTGCGGCCAGTGTGCAGCTTATAGCCGACCTGGCCCATCAATTCGACTAGGCGCGATTCGATAAAGCTGTGAACGTCTTCGGTCGTGGAAAATTCCGGGCGATCAAGAAAGGCAGGATCAGCAATCAGTTCGCCGATTTTCTGCAAGCCCTGTGTGATGGTTTCGACTTCCGCTTCGGGTAAAACGCCTGCTCGCCCCAAGGCTCTGGCGTGAACGGCGCAGGCGTGCAAATCGGCAAAAATCAATCGGCGGTCAAAACGGAAACTGGCATTGAATGCCGCAAAGTGTCGGTCGGTTTCGCCGGTAAATCGGCCTCCCCATAAATTCATAAGCATTGTGGATTGCGGAATGCGGATTACGGATTGAAAAAGTCATCCTGCTGAATCGGCATAAGCTGATTTCAAATCGCAACCTGCGAACCAGTAAATCCGCATTCCGCAATCCTCAATCCGCAATCAATTTGTCCTTTTCATAACGTGAGTTTGAACCAGTTTGATGACCAGGTCCGCTTCTTCCTGTTTGCCGCTGCCTGGTTCAAAAATGAATTGGCGGCGTTCGCCTGTAACCGTAATCAGGTTGCTGTTGGCGGTCAGGATTTTTGATAACTCTTTGATTTGTGCTCCAGCCACTGTGGCCAGGACTTTATTGCTCGGGTCTGTAACCTCTACTTGTCCGGGACGGATGCGAAGCCAACCGGTGCGGGAATCTTCCCAACCAAACTTGCCTGATCTCAGCTTCGCCATTCGGCGAAACTGACCATCGAAACTGATTTTAACGACTGCCGCTCCGTTCAGTTTGATCGCCTGATCCATTGCCTGTTCAGCCTTGGCAATATCGTATTTGTTGTAAAGGTACATGATGCCCAGAAACTCAAAGGCACCGGCCTTGCTGCTATCAACTTTCGTCAGTTCTTCAAGCTTGGCCAGTGTTTCGTCAACCGAAGCCGAGTCACTTTCCCGGTAGTTTAGGACAATCTGGTTGAACCGCTCGTTGTAAACGTTTGGCGTTAGACCAAGCCGGACCACTTTCAGCGAAAACGGGACAGCGGTTCTGCTGGTTGCGCCGACCACGCGAACACGGTATTCGCCATCAGCAGGCAAACCGC
>CAYLJQ010001082.1:0-2046 GCA_964383955.1 uncultured Heliomicrobium sp.
CTTCGAATGTCACGAAGCCTGGGAAACTGTCTGGCTGAAAGCGGAAGGCGTTGAGCGGGAGTTTTTACACGCGATAATTCAAATTGCCGCTGCCTTCCATCATTTTCAGCGCGGCAACCTGAAAGGCGGGCATAACGTTGGACAGCGGGCACTTGGCAAGCTGCAGGCGATGCCGAACATGGTTATGCAGCTCGATACAATCAGGCTTCGTTCATCGCTCGAAAGTTTTTTGACGCAACCCGGCAATTTGTTTCCTCGCATTGAACTGCTAACCGAAAATCCATGAACCAAAAAACACGCATCGCATTGCTTTCATGCTGGCTAGGGGTGATGACGTTTTTCAGTTTTGTTGTTGCTCCCGCAGCGTTCAAAGTTTTGCCAACCCAACACCTGGCCGGACAAATTGTGTCACGCACGCTTGGCGTGACAGAAGTTATTGGTTTGGTCATCGGCGGAATCCTGCTGATATTGTTGCTGGCCGCGCGGGGCAGAAAGACAAAAGCTTTTCTATTTGAGTTGGTTCTGGTGGCGTTGATGACAGCGGCAATGGGAGCTTCTCGCATGGTTTCGGGCTGGATGCACAGTTTGCGTGTGCAAGCCGGAGAAGGCTTGTACGCCTTGCCAATGAGCGATCCGATTCGCTCCAATTTCGATCAATTGCACAAATACTCCGTTGGGCTGACAGGATTCGCAATGGTCGGTGCGATTGTTTTGATCGTGATCCTGGTTCGCAGAATGGACGGAGCGCGCGGCAATGCCTGACCTGGATCCTGAAAAGCTCAGCTTTGAATTCATCGCCGGAACCGACAAACCCAGAGTGGATGAGTTTGTCGCGCGCGCACTTCCCAAAATCAGCCTGACTCGAATTCGCCGTTTGATTGCTGAAGGCGATGTGTTGGTCAACAGCCAAAATTCACTGAAGGGAGCTCGCCTTGTAGAAGGCGACCACGTCAGCGTCAAAATTTTTGCTGCCGAAAAATCCGCCGCCACGCCCGAACCCATTCCGCTGGAAATTCTTTTCGAAGACGACGCCTTGATTGTTGTCAACAAACCCGTAGGTTTGCTGGTTCACCCTTCGCACAGCGAAAAATCCGGCACGTTGTTGAATGGGCTGGCTTACCATTTTTGGCAAACGGCGGGCGAACCGGTTCGGCCAGGATTGATTCACCGTCTGGACCGCAACACTTCCGGCGTGATCGTTCTGGCGAAAAACGAACGCGCGCATCGAACGCTGTCCAAACACTTCCGCGAACGCTGGGTAAAGAAGTTTTATCTAGCTCTGGTTAGTGGGCGAGTGGATCGAGACAGCGGCGAAATTGACGCGCCGATTGGATCAAAAGAAGGAAAAGACGTTTGGCCGCGCTGGCAGATAATGAACGAAGCAGAAGGCGGAAAATCAGCCAAGACGCTCTATAAAGTTTTACGCCGATTCGCTGCTCATACGTTGCTGGAACTGGAACCTCAGACAGGCCGCACGCATCAGCTACGTCTTCACTGCAACCTGATTGGTCATCCGATTGTCGGCGATCCGATTTACCGCTCAGCTTTGTCAGCGCCTGATCCCTTGGCAGCGCAACACAGAATCAAGAATCATTTGCTTCACGCTTCGCGGCTGATTTTTCGCCATCCGGCTGGCGGCAGGGATTTGGATGTTGAAGCTCCTATGCCAGATCAAATGCGCGATGTGATTGCTTCTTTATGAAAACAACTGATTCCGCGACATTGCCAATGCATTCGTTTGGTGAATACCTGTATTAGGCGAAAGACAGGACGCACGACGCCGTCATCAAGCTCTATATCAAGAACAACAATTGGGATCGGCATCGTTTTAAGTCACGATCCATTATTGGTGTTGGCTGCATTTGAATGGTGAATTTAGAGTTTGAGAATAGCATCGTGCATCGCTGATGGTTTCAAGTCTATTTCGCTACCCAAATAGATGATTCGCATACGTAAAGAGTGGTTTTGGCTCCGCCATCAAGCCGACTGTAGATACTGCCGCGTGTGCAGGCAGCCGTCGGTGCACCATTTCCACTTGTCCAGGTC
>CAYLJQ010001083.1:0-2044 GCA_964383955.1 uncultured Heliomicrobium sp.
CGCATGGGACAACGAAGCTTCGCGCCGGAAAACCAATCTCAAGGTCTTTTCAATCTTCATTCCTTTGACTGGGACTTCTGCCAGTTGGCCGGATTTGATCTCGGCTTCAACGGCCAGCCTGGGCAGGATCGCGATTCCCACATCCAGCAAGACAAACTCCTTGATTGTTTCCAGCGTCGCCAGTTCCAGGCAGATGTTCAGCGGCGTGTGATGTTGTTCGAACAGTTCAAAGATTTTTGTCCGCGACGGAGTTTTAACGTTGTGGGCAACAAACTGCTCTTCGCCAAGGTCTTTGACTGTGACTTGTTTGTGTTTGGCCAGCCGATGCTTGGGCGGCACCACCAGCGTCAGTTCGTCTCTGTGAATTTCGATGGATTGCAAATTCGGGTGCATCGGATCGTAAGACAGAAAGCCGAAATCCAGATTGCGTTCGGAAACTTCAAGCGGGATTTTTTCCGAAACTGCGCGGAATACTTCGATTTTGATATTCGGAAACCGCTTTCGATATTCCATCAACAATGGCGGCAGCAGATACAGCGAAGTGCTTTCGTTGGCTCCGATGGTCAATCGGCCACGAAACATGCCGCGCAGTTCACGCACGGCATTGATGGATTCGTTGCGCAAATTGATCATTCGCTGAGCATACGACAGCAGAATTCGCCCTGCTTCGGTTAATGATCCATTTTTGCTGCTGCGATCAAACAGGGTTTCGCCAAGCTCTTCTTCCAGCCGTTTGATGGCGATGCTGATGGCCGGTTGGGTTCGCAGCATTTTTTCAGCCGCGCGCGAAAAGCTTTTTTCTTCGGCAATGGACAAAAAGATTTCCAGTTGTGAGAAATCCACGATTGCTTCTCCAGGGTTATGGGCAATGAAAGTTTGAAGTCGCCCGTATCATAGTGGAACTTCACAGGCTTGCAATCACCGGCAGGGAAATTCGCCGACGGCGATTTGAAGAGAGAAGCGTCTGCGGTTTAGAGTTCGCGGGTCACACTTCCCACAAACAACCGCCGAACCATGTGTTTGCACGAATGCCGATGAATCGTACCACTCCAATTCGCATCCTTAATTTGCTCAATGCAGGTTTGCTGACAGCCGTTTTGTTGTTGCCGTTTGCTGGTTTTGCCCAGGATTCCGCACCGGCTTCATCGCCCGTTCCCGCTTTCCAGGCTGTTTCTGAAGGGCAGGGAATTCCTTTGCCTGAAATTTCCAGCCGAGCCGAGTATCTAAAACGACCGCTACGCGAAATCGTGCGCCGGTTGTCCACTGGAGCCGAAGAGCTTCGGCAGGTTCAGGAAGCGGAAGAACGTATCACTGCGCAATCGCGACAACTGGATGAGCGACTGGCTTCCAGACCCACGCTTTATGAATTGCGAAAGCTGGATCAGGACTGGAAAGCCAGAAAAGAGGAGGTAGAGCATTGGCAGAAAATTTTGACTCCGCGGATTGCTTCGACCGAAGCCGACCTGCGCTGGCTTAAAGAAGAGCAGGCGAGATGGGGTCCAACCTGGGAACAACTGACTGACAGCAATTCACTGGAAGCGGTATTTGAACGAATCAAATCCTCATTATCAGAAATCCAACAACTGCAAACGCAAACGCAAACAGGGCTGAATTATCTGCTTTTGTTGCAGGACCGCGCTTCGCAACTGGACTTTCTGGTTTCGGCCCGGCTGGATGATCTGGCTTCGGCCAAGCAGGGATTTCAAAGAACGTTGCTTGTCCGTGATAGCTCTCCTTTGTGGGCGGCATTTTCGCGCGGAAGCAATAACGGCGAAGTTCAAACAGCGGGCGAAGATTCCAGCGGAAGATCGCTTGTTCACGAATTGGCTGCCACTCGTGAAAGCATAGAAAAACAAAGAAGCGCTTTTTTCTTCCTGGTGCTGTTATTTGTCGCATTGCTGTCGGTGAGCATCTATCTGGCCAAACGGATTGATCCGTTGACAGAAGGAAAACCTGAATTACATCAGTCGGCGGTAATTCTCCGGCGTCCGATTTCAGCGGCTTTGCTGATTATTTTTCTGGTTCAATTGTGGCTTTTTTGAAA
>CAYLJQ010001084.1:0-2041 GCA_964383955.1 uncultured Heliomicrobium sp.
TCTCTGCAGTGCCTCCTTTTCCAGCGCTTGAATTTCGGGCGAAACTGCTTTGTCGTCAGAGGTCAACCCGGAAACGGTTCTTGTGTTTTTCAGCGGCTTTGAAGTTTCGCGCACGGCGGAACTTCTTTGATATTGCGCATGGTACTGGGCGATGACATCGCCGGGCGCTCCGATACCACAAAGCCGTCCGTGATCCAGCCAGGCAGCGCGGTCACAGATGCGTTCAATCGTTCCGGAGGAATGCGTCACCAGCAAAATCGTTGTGCCTTGGCGGCGAAAATCCATGATCCGCTCAGTGCATTTTTCCTGAAATTGCTCGTCTCCGACGGCCAGCACTTCATCAATGATCAAAATGTCGGGTCGCATTGCAGTGGCAACGGCAAACCCCAGGCGCACAGCCATCCCCGTCGAATAGGTTCGCAGCGGCGCATCAATGAAATCATTCAGTTCGGCAAATTCGACAATGCTGTCAAACAGCCTTCCCATCTCGGCGCGTGAATAACCAAGCAACGTGCCATTGAGAAAAATATTTTCTCGCCCGCTCAATTCAGGATGAAAACCTGCGCCGAGTTCCAGCAGCGGAGCAATTTTTCCTTTGACCCAAATGCGTCCGCGAGTCGGTTTCATGACGCGCGAAACTACTTTCAGCAGCGTGCTTTTCCCTGCGCCGTTATGCCCGATCAAGCCGAAAACTTCGCCACGACGAATTTCCAGGTTGACGTCACTCAAAGCGCAAAACTCGCGATGTTCAACCTGTCGTTTGGCGAGGCGAATCGCGTATTCCTTGAAGCTTTTGATGCGCTCGCTTGGCGCGCGATACACGACCGAAACGTTTTCCAGCAGAATGACGGCTTCCGTGGCAACTTCTTTGCCCGGAATCCAATACGGATCCAGTTCGTTTTCCGTGGCCGGATTTTCAAATTCTGTATGCAAGCTCATCGGCCTTTCTTGAAAAATACCACCAGCCAAACGCCAGCGTCACAACTGCCGCGACAACCGACGCCAGCACGGTTTTCGGCCCGGCCAGCCATCCAATCAACAACGGCGCGCGGAAAATTTCCGTTAAGTGATACATCGGATTCAAATTGAACAACCAGCGCAGATGCGGCGGCAGAACTTCTTTCGGGTAAATAATTGGCGTCAAATACATCCAGGCCGTCAACAGGATCTGGTACATTTCCAGTACGTCGGCGAAATACGCGGCAACACGCGACAGGGTCAACGCCACGCCAAGGGCAAACATTGCCGTTAGCAAAATCGGCAAAGGCAAAATCAGCAATGCCGGACGGATTGGAGTGCCGGTGATCAGCATCACCAAAAACAATGGAATCAACGTCAGCAGCAAATTGACAAGCGACGTTCCCAGCGCGCTGACGGCAAAAATCGAACGCGGCAGATAAATTCGATGCATCAAATTGCCGCCCCAGATCAGCTCGCTCATTGCGCCGGTGGTTGTCTGTGCAAAGAAGTTCCACAAGGCCAATCCTGCCAGGGCGTAAGTGGCGTAATGCGGCAGTTGAAACTTGAAGAGGCTGGAAAAGACGAGCGTCAGCACCATCATCATTAGCAAGGGATTGAGCATCGTCCACAAAATGCCAAGCACAGACCGTTTGTAACGGGTTTTGATGTTGCGCGACACCAGTTGCCACAACAGGTCACGATACCGGAACAGCTCTTTCACTTCGGAGATGCCCGGATTCTTCAGCAAGGCTGAATCATAAATGGGCGATTCGGCTGGCTGCCGCTCTGTAACTTGAGCTTTGCTTGTTCCAACGGACATTGTTTATTGCCTTATTCGGGAGATGTTTGCCGCTTTGCGAGCGGCCAGCGAGTAGCTTGAGCCGGTGAAAAGCCGTAACTACAGGGGCGCTTGGTTTTATAGGTGATGGTCAAAGTTTAGTCAATCCAGCCACTTGCCGCCCGTCATTTGGTGGGCCTGAAGCACTGTTGTATAGTGCCCGTCGCCTCGAAAACATCTCACCGAAATGATGGTTACCTTCTGTAGTTGCGGTTACCTTACGTATGCAGGAAAAGCTTTATC
>CAYLJQ010001085.1:0-2039 GCA_964383955.1 uncultured Heliomicrobium sp.
GTATGCTTTGATGTTTCCGGCGGTGGCGTCATAGACAAAGGTTGTCGTCGAGGTAGAGCTGGACGCTCCACCCCACGCAACGACGTCTGCCATGCCGTTGGCACGCAATAACCAGTTTCCTGATCCGGCAACAGGGCCATTGGCGAAGCATCTGAAGGCGCTAGTGGTAACGTCTCCGAAGGCGTAAAAGACGCCGGAGGAGCCAACATTGGACGTCTGGAAAGAAATGGTCCAGGAACCGTTACCGAAGTTGGTTACCCATCCAGTGTTCAAATAATCGGTGATGCTACTGCCACCGGCGCCAATCAATGTTCCACCGGATGTCGCTGGGCAAAGGTTCGTTCCTCCCTGGGTCATCCCACCCATAATTGTCGCGCTAGCGGTTCCCGCTGGTGGAGCGCTGGCTTGGTTCGGGACAGTCGTTCCGGTTCCGTCGAATTTGTAGTACAGAATTTCGGGCGTGGGAGCCGGTGCCAGGTTTGAAGTGGAATAGACTTCCAGGGTGTAAGTTGCGCCAGTTCCCGTGCAGCCATTCGCATCGGTTGCGGTAACCGTGATCGGGAAGATTCCTGGTTGAGTCGGTGTACCGGTAAGCAATCCGTTGGTGGAAAACGTCAGGCCCGTTGGCAAAGCACTGATCGTCGAAAAACTGGCTGTGCCGACGCCGCCCGATTGTGTGAAGGTCTGGCTGAAGCTGACACCGGTGATTCCACTATTGATCACGGGATTGGTTACTGTGATCGTCGGGCAAATCACTGTGAGCGTGTAGGTCGCGCCGGTTGCTGTACAGCCATTCGCGTCGGTTGCCGTGACGTTGATTGGGAATGCACCTGTCTGTGTTGGCTTCCCGGCAAGAACTCCGTTACTTGAAAGCGAAAGCCCCGTCGGCAAGGCGCTACTGGTCGAAAACGTGATTGCACCGACGCCGCCTGATTGCGTGAAACTCTGGTTAAACGCTACGCCTGCCGCAATGGTATTGGTTGCCGGGTTGTTCACTGTGATCGTCGGACAATTGATAATGAGCGTATACGTCACGCCAGACCCCATACAACCGTTCGAGTCCGTGGCGTGGACGCTGATCGGAAATGTGCCGGTTTGTGCAGGCGTGCCCGAAAGGATTCCCGCAGTCGAAAGTGTTACCCCCATTGGCAATGCGCTGGCTGTGGAGAAAGCGATTGTGCCGATGCCGCCCGATTGCGTGAAGGCCTGGCTAAAAAACACACCCGCCGTACCGGTGTTGCTCGCAGGATTGTTTATCAAGATTGTCGGGCAAGTATTCGTCAGCAAAAAATTGACGGGCGAAGCTGCGTTGGCACTGGCGGCAACGTTATAGGGGCCGCCAACGGTCGAGTTCGCGGTTACGATTCCCGTTGATGCCGCGCCGCTGGCAATCGTCGCCGCATTACCAGCAATGCTTGCGCTGGCTCCTGTTCCAGGTGGCGTGAAAGTGACCTGCCCACCGTTGACAGGCTCGCTATTGGAAGAACTCACTGAAACGCTCAAAGGAAGCGCGAAAGCTGAGCCAGCCGCAGCGGTCTGGTTGTCGCCGCTGCTTGTAGTCAGCGTAAAACCGCGCGATTCAAACGCTCCGATGTCTACGTTGCCAACACGCGCGATACCGCGTTGATCCGTCGCCGGAGCGCCAGTTGCCGTTCCGGAATTGATTGCAGGACTGCCTGGAAGCAGAGCCTGTGTTTGCGTCGTTCCGCCGTAGTTGCCCAAAGATGAAAGCAGCGCGTTGATCTTGTTGGCGGCTGTGCCGATCAGATCACCGTTCAGGCCGCTTGTGAACCCGCTGCTGCCATCGCTGTCCAGATTATTCCCCTGGGAAATCAATGTGGCGATCGTACCGCTGACGACGAAATTCCTGCCGGTATTGCTGGCTACCAGTGTGTTCTTCAACTGTGTCACGATGCTGACAGGATTATTTACGTCCTGAGTCCTGATAATTTCTCCAGCGTTGGCTGAATTCCCGGCAAGCGTGCAATTTATCAGCGTCAGTAACGAATTGTTTCCATCGGTTCCGGCATGAAGGATGC
>CAYLJQ010001086.1:0-2038 GCA_964383955.1 uncultured Heliomicrobium sp.
TTTTTGCCTCCGGTGATCTTGCGCGCGACCAGCGTGGCTGATCCGCAGCTTTTCGATGAGGCGTCTGTGACAGTGGGAATTGTGGACACTGCAAATACTCGTGGGGCGATTGCCTCGGCTGTGTTGGTTGGGCGCGAAGACCCGCCAGTTACCAACACGTTTGCGGCAATTGGGACGGGCATAACAACAAAGACCGGGCCTTACATTTCAAGTGTCGCTCCCTTGCAGGTTGCGCGTGGTGCGACGGTAAGCGTGACCGTGACGGGTATGAATTTGAATGGAGTGACGACCCTCAACTTCAGTAATGGAAGCGGCAGTCTCGACACCAACATCACCGTGTCCAATTTGACCGTAGCTGGCGATGGCGCTTCGTTAACCGCGACGCTGACAGTTAACGCGAGCGCGGCACTAGGTCGCCGTGTAGTCGTTGTTTCAACTGCCAGCGCCAGTTCATTGGTGTTCGACAATGGGTTGAATGGGATCGAAATCATTCCCTGACAAAGTAAAAGGAGAAAACGATGTTCTCAGATTTCGGCGAATCTTCGCGGCGACTGAACAGACTGCACAGGCTATGGGTGTATTTGGCGCTGCTCATTCTCTCACTTATTTGTGCGCCGGTCCCGCTACGCGCTCAGTGTAGCTTCAACAGCAGCTCGACCGGTGCGGATGGCGCTTTCGCGCCAGTCGCCAGCCAAACAATCCCGCTTCCGGAAAGCGGCGTCTTCAATTTTACAACCGTCAACATCCCCAGCGGCGTGACGATCAAATTCTCGAGAAATTCGCGGAATACGCCGGTCACGATCTTAGCCAGCGGCAACGTCACGATCCTGGGAACGATAGATGTAAGTGGTAGCAGTGGTTCACAAAGCATCTTTGGCGCTGGAGCAAATAGTGGAGTTGGGGGTGGTGGCCCGGGCGGTTTCGATGGCGGCAGAGGCGGCTTTAGTTTTTCTCCTTTCTTCAGCAGCACGCCCGGAGACGGCCCTGGCGGCGGCGGGGCAGGCAGTGGCGGCGGTTTTGGTGGGCCAGGAATTTCTCTCTCTGGCAATGGCGGGGTTGTATACGGCACTAGAACTCTTGTTCCACTAATTGGTGGGTCCGGCGGCGGCGGCAGCAATGGCCAAAATGGTCTTAATGGCAATGGCGGTGGTGGCGGTGGTGGCGCAGTTCTCGTCGCCAGTTCCGGCAACATCACTTTCGGGCCTGGCACATCGCAGCGCGGCACTATCATCGCAACAGGCGGCAATGGCAGTGGCGGCGGCGGATATGGCGCAGGCGCAGGCGGCGCAATCCGGTTGATAGCCAACACCATTACGGCAATGGCGCAGTTTGATGTGAACGGCGGCAACGGCAATGGATTAAATAACGGCGGACATGGCTATATCCGGATCGAAGCCTGTAACTTCAACGGTTTTCAACCTGCCGCCAGCCCGACGACCACCTCAACCGGCGCTCCGATCATCAGCCTATCGTCACCCAGTTCGGTAGCGCTGCCAAACGCCCCGACTTTGACGATTGCCTCAGTCGCGGGAATCGCCGCTCCGGCTACGCCCACTGGCTCGTTTCACGGCACGCCAGACATTGTGGTGCCGAACGCGCAAACAAATCCCGTAACGGTTGCGCTTCAAGCGTCGAACGTTCCGCTGGGCACGGTGGTGCAAATCAGACTCAGACCGGAAGCCGGTTTATTGACTACAGTAAACAGTACTGGACTCGCCGGTACGTTGGCCTCTTCAACCGCTACGGCCAGCGTCAATCTACCCGCATCAGGGCTGTGCCTGATCAATGCGCTGCTCTCATACGATCTGATGAGCAGTCTACACGACACGAACCCTTTGATGCTTGATGGCGAGCGCGTTAGGCGCGTCGAAGTCGCTACCAGCTTTGGCGGCCAGTCCGAAGTTACCTACATCACGGAGTCGGGCAAACGCATCAAGCGATCTGAATGAAATGTGTGGGCGCAATTGATCAACTGCGCCCACACATTGTTTTGAATCTACAGAATCTATTTAGGGATTGAAGCAATGAGAAGAGGCGA
>CAYLJQ010001087.1:0-2035 GCA_964383955.1 uncultured Heliomicrobium sp.
GGCTTCCAGCTCTTTGCATCTAAATATGCATACGTCGGCCAGGGGTTCAATTTTGCCCAGGCCAACCAGGCTCTACAGGCAAGTTTCTTTGGTTTGTCTTCGATTGATGCTGACACGCTGTTTACCCAGCGGTCGGCTGGCGGATCGGTCAGCATCTCGTCGCCGATGGCGATCTTCACGCGCAAATTCCCGCAGTTTGCACGCTCAACCCGACTGGGGTTGTCGTATTCGCTTTCAACCAGCAGCATCGAAGACCCGAAGGTTAACACGGACGCCGATCCGACCAACGACATTCCTGTGACCTTCACGCAGCCGAAGATCTTGACCAGTCGCATCACACCGACGATCTATTTCAATACCAAGAATGCCTATCTTGATCCAACCAACGGCCAAAGCCTGTCACTTGGCTTTTCGCTGTCGGGCGGAATTTTAGGCGGCGATGTGAACACGTTTTCGCCCTCCCTGGAATATCAGCGGTTTATGCCCGTGTTCAGGAAGCGAACCGATAAGCCGCATGTGATCGCAATGCGTCTTCGCGCGGACCACATCCGGACATTCGGCACGCCGTTCACGACGCAAACGCTGTCGTTTGTCGGCGGCATTCCGCTCTTCGAACGATTCTTCCTGGGCGGCGAATACGACATTCGCGGGTATAACTTCCGCTCGATTTCGCCTGTGGTTCCGGCGGATTCATTCCTTTCGACCAGAAACGTCGTGGCGAAAGTGATTGATCCGGCAGATTCGACCAAGCTGATTGACGCTCCGGCGGGAACGGTTGCCAACAGCGTGATCCGCAACTTTACTTTTGAATCCCCCGGCACAGTCACATCTGGCGGAACCTGCACGGAAACAGCCAACTCGGCAATCGGTTGCAACGTTCTCAATGCGCGACGATTTTTCACGCCCATCGGAGGCGACACGCAGTTCATTTACAACCTGGAATATCGCATTCCGGTGTTCAGCGTGTTGTCCATTGCCGCATTTGCGGATGTCGGCACGGCCTTCAATGCGCGCAAATACAGCGATCAGCTTTCGACGACAAATTTCATCAATCAAACGATCACGCCTTCAGGAGTGACGCTGAACCCGGCTGGCCGTGTTGCGTCCTCGGAAGAACTGGCCAGCGCGCCTCGTGACATTCTGGGCAATGCGATTGGCTACCGCACAGTCTTCCTCCAGGGCGATTCGCGTGATTACAGCATCGTCCGGGCTTCCGAACAAAACGTGAAGTTCCTTGCCGATCTGCGCTCTTCGATGGGATTGGAATTTCGGATTCAGATGCCTGTCATCAACGTGCCGTTTCGATTGATCTTTGCCTACAACCCGCAGGCAAAAACAGATATTACCGATCCAACCGTATTGTTCCTTGAGCGCCGCACTGTGATGCGCTTCAGCGTTGGACGAACATTCTAAAGGTGTTTGGTGGACAGTGGCGTGGTTGGCGTAATCAGCGTTGCCAATCACCGCCACCGACCATCAGCTACCGACCACCACCGAACAGACTGGAGAATTACTGAGAATGAAAATCAAGCTTTTACTGACACTCGCCTTGGTTTTGACCGCAACAAGTGCAGCGATTGCGCAAACAGGCGGCGCTCAACCGGCTTCATCGGCAAAAACCAAAATTGCCGTGATTGATGTGTTTGCGTTCCGCGACGGTATCGGGGAACTGAAGATCAAGTACGAAAAGCTGCAAACCGAATTCGCGCCGCGCTATCGTGAATTGGAATCCATGCAAAGTTCGCTAGGCGCCAAGGAAAAAGTTCTGAACGAAAGCAAAACTCTGACCCAACAGCAGGCGCTCAAACTTCAGCAAGAGCTTGAAGAAGGCAAACGAGCTTATCAGCGGCTGGTGGAAGACGCGCAAGCCGTCGCTGCCAAACGCGAAGAAGAAGAAACTGGCCCAATCAAGGAAAAACTGGGCAAGTTTCTGGAACAGTACTGCCAAAAAACCGGCATTGCCTTTGTCTTTGATGGCCGGCAGTTGCAGGAAACCGGAGTCGTCGTTTATGCCGACGGCAAAGCCAATATCACT
>CAYLJQ010001088.1:0-2033 GCA_964383955.1 uncultured Heliomicrobium sp.
GATTCTGGGCACGCCCAAAACATTGTCCAGATTCAAGGACGGAGTCGTGGAAAATTACTACAACGAAATTTACTGCCCGAACAATCTGGTCATTGCCGCCGCCGGCAACGTTGACCACAAACAGATGCTTAAATTTGCGAAGCAATATTTTGGGCAGTTGCAGCCGCAACGAAAGCGATTGACCTCTTCAACACCGCGCCCACTTGCTTCGCTGCGATTGCGGCACAAGGCAGAACTGGAGCAATCCCATCTGGTGATTGGCGTTCCCTGCCCTTCGCTGGTCAGCAAAGACCTGTACACGGCCAATTTACTTTCCGTGATTTTGGGCGGAGGAATGAGTTCGCGGTTGTTCCAATCCATCCGTGAAGAGTTGGGACTGGCTTACACCGTTTTTGCCAGCATCAACCCATTTCGCGATTGCGGGTACCTGACGATTTATGCCGGAACTTCGACAGACCGGCTGGAAAAAACCATTGAAGCCACAATGGCGGAGTTGCGAAGGATCAAATCCGAACCGATTAGCGACGAAGAATTGCAGCGCAACAAAGAGCAACTGAAAGCTTCTGTCCGCCTGAACCTGGAATCATCCGTGTCACGAATGAGCGCGCTGGCTTCAAACGAAATGAACTTTGGCCGCTTCATTTCCCCTGACGAAGTCATTTCGGAAATCGAGGCCGTCACCACCAAAGGATTGCAGACTCTGGCCAAAAAAATCTTTCAACCTGACAAACTCGCCGTCACGTTGTTGGGCAATCTGAAAGGTTTCAAGCTCAAGCGGGCGCAGTTGGCGTGTTGAAAAACCAGTACCGCTTATGAACAAAGAAATTCTCCATCGTTTTTGGGCGCTGATGCGATTGCGCTACAAACTGATTTGGGCCTATGCGCGAACCGGCAATGGCAAAATTGCCATGCTGTTTGCGGTGTATTTGATCGGCGGATTTTTTGCGCTTTTTTTTGCGCTGGGCGGAATTGGCACTGGAATGGCGATCAGTTCCATTGAACCGGAGCAGGCGGAATACTTCGCGCGCTGGATTTTGACCGGCTTGTTCATCAACGGCGTAGGCTTGAGCCTGCTGTTTGGCGTAGGGCCGCGCGCGGCGTTTTCAGAAGAAGCCTTGCGACGGTATCCGATGGACGCGCACGAACGGTTTCTGGTCAGGCAAGTCATCGGTATTTTCGATCCGATTTGGCTGTTGATCATTTCCTCCACCTTGGGATTGGCTGCCGGTTTTTTATGGCTAGGCGGCGGATCGTTCCTTAGAACCATGCTGGCAGCGTTGATTTTCATCATTGCCAATTACCTGGCGACCATCACGCTGTTGACACTGGTTGGGTTGATTATGCAGACGCGGCGAGGCTCCACGGTGCTGGGGACGATTGTGCTGATGATGATTTCGTTCGGCCCGCTGGCCGTCGCACTGCTCATCAACAATCGAAAAGCCATCGCCTGGAAAGCTTTCAATAAGGTAATGGAATTTACGCCTCCCGGGGCGGCGGCGAGCATGATTGCCGGAGACACGGCGGCAGCGGTGATTAGCGGATTTATTTTACTTTTGCTGTGGTGTCTGGCGTTGCTGTGGGTGCTGGAAAAGCTGGAAACTCGTCCCGTGACGTCCAGTCAGGCGGCTTCCGGCAGCATTGTTTGGCACGATTATTTTGACCAGATTGGCGAACTTTTCGGACAGCGATATGCGCCGCTGATCAGCCGCGCATTACGGTATCACCTGCGCTGCAAAATGATTCTTTTCAGTTTGATCACTGCGCCGGTGATCGTACTGGCGGGCCAATACATGTTTCCGTCTCGCGGCCAGCAAACGAATCTTTCCATCATGCTGGCGATGTTTTTCATTATGAGCGGCGCGACTGCGGCGGCCATGATGCTGAATGCGTTTGGGTACGACGATGCCGGAATTCGACGCTTCGCCGTTTTGCCGATTCAATTCGTTGACGCCCTGAGAGCGATGAATCTGTCCTCGTTGCTTTTGCGAACTGTTGCCATCTTTGTTTCGTTCGCTCTATGGTTGATGCTTTAT
>CAYLJQ010001089.1:0-2032 GCA_964383955.1 uncultured Heliomicrobium sp.
TTGCTGGCTTCTTTCAGCCGTGTGAAATCAATGGGATAAAGCGCCACGCTGAATCCGCCTTCTTCAGCAGAAGCGCGTAATTCTATGAAATCGTCGTCTTTGTCCAGTCTGAAGTTTGCCTGGCTGCCAGCATGCAAATCCATTATTCCGCATTGCCTGCGACCAGCCAGCAGGTGCAATCGCTGAGGCTTGCTGCGTTGAAGCAGTCGCTCATGCTCCATCAGTTTCGCTTGTATGATATTCAAATCAGGGGAAGTCATCGTTTTATTTTTGGTTTCCTCGCCTTGTATGGGATCGCCATGATCATGATTTGTCGGGCAAAAAAACTGCGGCACTTCAAGCCTGGAATCCGGTGGATCTAGGTTTAATCCGGCAACCAACCGAGCAAAACAATCAGAGTGCAGAATCGCATGCATTCGTGAGATTTCGATCTGATGCTCTGCGTCCGGGTCATCGCCATTGAACTCCAGCGAGGGAATTGAGCCGGAAACAGCCGCTGCGTCAGCCGGTAACGGGCAATTCGTGCCCCAGGGCATGAGTGTTTTCAGGCACTCTTTCACGTGCGGAGCAAAACGGGAAGAATCGTCGTAGGCGACAAACCTTTCTTCGTTATGCGCGCGCCGTGTGACAGCAATCAGATCACCAAAGCGATCCTTTATTTCTTTCATTAACTGGCCTTTGCGGGAACGCCAGTAGTCATACTCTTTAATTCGGCTCGGGTTTTGCAGGATCAGAGCGTGCAGATCCATCGCTTCCAGGTTGGTGTAACGATAAAGCAGGCGACTCACTCCCAACGTTACATAAAACGAATTCCGCTTAACCGTGGCCCAGACCAGATGTTTGATGAAGTGCGTCAGTAAACGTTCTTCATCAAACAATCCGTTTCGTTCCTGGTCACGCTCATAGGGTTCCGTTTCGTCGTAAATCAGGCGTTGTAACAAGTGCGAATCGCCTAAGGTTACTTTTGTGCGCACGCCATAAGCTTTTGCAGTAACACCGGGGACGTAATAGTAACGTCGGCTCTGCGCCGTGGCGACGACATTCAACCTGGAAATAGCCGCAGCAGTGCTTGATTCGGCAGCTTCCTTGTCTCTGAGGATGAAGTACGCCAGTTGAGAAGCTGCCTTAAGCAAATTGTTGTCAGAGGTCATTGGGTCCACATTATCTGGGGGGTAGGGAACCAACCGCTAAAACGTTTGCGCTAATCAGCGCGACAAAACCATACTGCATAGGCATGGAATAAACAAGAGTTTGGATGGCGAAATTCCGAAAGTATCACGAACCTTCCTAAGCGGCATTGCTATATTCCGCACCAGTTCAGTGGCCCTTCCCACAACGGCCATTTTTCTTCAGTTGGTGTATGCGTAGCACCCACACCAACCCAGCAGACCTGGCTATACAACGAACTATCTTTAACGGAAGAAACCTTCTTCGTGAAAAACGCGAAGATAAAGGGGAAGCATGAATCGCTTGATTCAAATCAACCTTCTTGGAAGGCGATTTACCTATGCGGTTGTAATATCCGTTTTATTTTTCACCGCCAACCTGGTTATTTCGCATGCGCAAAGCTCCAATCTGCTTTCTTCAGGCAATCAGCCCCAGGCTGTTCAAACAACCGAAGCAGAGGACAAGTCCAATCTGGCCGATCCTGATGTGGCGGAATCTGCTGACGATCCCGACTGGACAGTCAGCGATCCGCCAGCGGCCACCGATCCAAATAATTCCACTGGCGACGAAGTCCTCTTGCGGCCTCCCAGGTGATGGTTCGCTGTATGGTGCTGTGCCTTTCGGGCCTGTCTGAGCCTTCGTTCGTGCGGATTATCTTGTTTAATTACCGTGCGATGGTTGTCATTATGTTACGAAAGCTCTTGTTGTGTTAGTTGTTTGTATCAGGATATTCGTTTTCGAAAGTATCACGATGCTTTCAAAGGCAGGCTGGTAAAGTGAATTCGGATTCGAAAAGTAGCTTTAGTAATATAGCTGCTGGTTTTAGTAACAAACTGTTCCTCACTGGGGTTAGCGCCAGTCATTT
>CAYLJQ010001090.1:0-2027 GCA_964383955.1 uncultured Heliomicrobium sp.
GTCAGCACCATATAGCGCAACATTCCGTACACGACGAAAATCGTTCCGTAAATCAATTTGTCGGTTCCAAATCGCGCGACGGTTTCAGGGGCTACGGTGTATAGCGTGTAACAAACAATCGTCGCGCCGACCAGAATGTTGTTCACCTGCTCCAGATACGTGATCGAGTATTGGCTTAACACTTGACGATGTTCGCGCGCGCCGTCCGAAAGCATCATCAATTCCTGCCGCCGCTTGGCAAAGGCCAGATACAAGGCCAGCAGAAACGCGCAAACAATCAGCCAGTGCGTTGGCGTAACTCTCACCGCCGCCGCTCCACCGACAACGCGCAGCACAAAGCCTGTCGCGATGGTCATGCAATCCAGAATCACAACGTGTTTGACCGACAGCGAATAACCAAGCGTTAAAACTCCGTAGCCGACAGCAAGCGCCAGAAACTGCCAACCAATCATTGCGGCGATTCCAAATGCCGCAGCCAGCAATCCAATCGAAGCCAACACTGCCACCGGCACAGGCAACTCGCCAGAGGCAATTGGCCGGAATTGTTTTTCAGGATGCGCGCGGTCGGCTTCGGCATCGGCAATGTCATTGATGATGTACAAAGCGCTGGCGATCAAACAGAACGCCGCAAAGGCGAATAAAGCCAATCCAACCGCACTGGGATCGCTTAGCTTTTGCCCGAACAAGAGCGGAGCCAGCACAAACAGATTTTTTGTCCATTGATGCGGACGCATCGAAACCAGCAACGCGCGCGCGCTTTGGAGTGCGGCGTGAAGCGCCGCTTTGGCATTGCCTCGAAGAATCGCTTTTTGTTTTGTTGAAGCTGTTTGCAAGTGATTACGAAAGCGGCGATTCACGCCGCACTCCAAAATTCCATCGCGTTGACCAGATGCCGAACAAGATTGCCGCCGTCAGCGCAAACAGCGGCAACGGCGAAACTCCTTGCGCGGAAAAGCCGCCGTATTGTCCGCCCAGATTTTGAAGCGTCATCAACACAGGCAACTTAAACCCGCTGATAAACACATTCAGCATCGGGTCCAGCACACCCAAACCGCGTTCGACATCGCGGTACATCGCCAGACACCAGGATTGCGTAATGGAAATCACGACAATGAAGTAAGCAACCACACGCGGCAATCGCACCAAAACGATGGCTGCCAAAATGAACAGAAGTGGAAAGGCCGGGGCGAAATATCGAATACCACTGTTGAATTGCAGCCGCGAATACCCAACACAACTGAAGAAAATCCACAGGGCCACGCTCAGCAGCACCAACGCTGAGACATCGAACTTCTCCAAAAACCGTTCTCGTTTGTTCGCCCACCAAGCGCCCAGCGCCAACAGGAACAACAGGCAACTGGTGAACAATCCGTAGCGGTAATCAACCAGCAGCGCCAACAGAAGATCCGGCTGCGGCAGGCTGAACCCTTGATAGCCCTGTTCGATGTAGGCGACTTTCGGCATCCAGTGCTGGGCAGGTAAAAATGGATTTCCAAAACTTCGCCACTGATAAAACCAGAGCAAGCCGACAGGCGGCAGCGTTCCCGCCACATACCAAATGCCGTGGCGAATCGCGTCAGCCAACGAAGCTTCGCGCCAGCGTTTGGCCAATCCATACACGAACAGGCCTAGCAGCATCACTACGCCGCTGTAATCCATCAATAAGGCTGCGCCTCCGGCAATGCCGCCCAGGAAAAAACGAGTAGTGGATTTCCAACGCTGACTGCCGCCGGGATTCCACATCACGACCAAACCCAGAAACGCGGCGTTTGCCATCAGCATGTTTTGGTTCAAAAACCCCGTTCGGAAAAACACTGGCGTGCCGAATCCATAAAGCAGCGCCAGCCACACGGCAGTTTTTTCCGACCCGAAAATCTGGCGCAGCACAAAAAACATCCCCACCACACCAAGCGCCGAAATCGGAGCCATACAGAGCATTTGCGTAATGACTGCCGCCAAACCGAATTTGATGTCATACCCGCGCAACCAGGATTGTTTGTAAAATTCGCGCGCCATTGGCCATGGAG
>CAYLJQ010001091.1:0-2025 GCA_964383955.1 uncultured Heliomicrobium sp.
GCGCCAGCAACTCTGATTCGCCGCTGCTGTAATTGAACAAGGTCCCAGGTTCGCGCGCCATTGGCAGATTGATCATGAAATCAACCCAGTTGAAGCTGGCTTCCATACGGCTGGCAGAGTTATTCGGATCGTTGTACGGAAGCTGTTCGTTCCAATCGAATCCGCCGGTCATGGTCAGCAGGTGGCGGATCGTGACGCGCCGTTTGCGTTCGTCCACGTTGGCGACTTTCGCAGCGTCAAAAAATTTCAGAATCGGCGTGTCCAGCGACGGGAATTCCCCTTTGGCAGTGGCAACTCCGATGACAATCGAAGTGACGGTTTTGGTCACGGATTGCATCGTATGCAAATCGCCGCGCCGATAAAACGGATGCCACCACGAACTGAAGTAATTGTACGGCCCTGTCATATCGCTGGCATTCAACGCGCCAGGTTCTTTCGCTTCTTTGCCGTAAATCTGGCTGTAATCGTGTTTATAGGCGCGATCAACAACCAGTTTGCCATGTCGAATGACCAGCATGCCGTCCACATTGCCAAACTTGCCGCTGGCAATTTCCGCATCCAGATCGGCCAACACTTTGGCATCCAATCCAACAGCTTCAGGCTTTGCTGTAGGCCAGTTTTGGGTTGGCCATTGTTGCGCGACCGGGCCACTGGCCAAAGCGGTCGCCAGCACAAGGCCGAATATCAGACGACGAATTCCCATAAGGTTCCCTCCAGGCAGCGTTTTCGCTGATGATGAAGATTTTTTGCGCAGGAGTCACGGTCAAACGTGCCGCGGATTATGTGCGCGGCTTTCGACAAAGACAATCACTGGGCCAACACGGATTCTCAATTCCTGCATTGTCAGAACTTCAATCAGTGTAGAGAATTGCCGCCTTACAAATCCCATCTTCGATCATCCAAAAGGAAGAAACATGGTCTTGCTGAAAATCTCTTACAAACTGCGCGCGCACCACGTGGCACTGTACGACCAAACGTTTGCCGAGCGAACGTTGCCGCTGATCCGCGAACATGGCTTCAGGTTCTGGGGAATTTGGCGTAGCGTGATTGGTGACGCGCAGGAATATCTGGAACTGTGGGAGTTTGATTCGCTGGCTGAGTTTGACGAAGCCTGGCGGCGATTGATGGCGAATCCACGATTGAAAGAGATTTTTGAAGTGACAGGCCCGCTGGTCGAAGACGAAAAGTTGACGATCTTTGAACCTTCGTTGCCTGGCGAAACAATGATCTCGATGCCGAAACCTTAATTCATTCACTATCCAGCTTGATGCCGAAGCGTTCCGCCATGCGGTACAACGTGCGGCGATCAATGCCCAACACTTCCGCGGCGCGCGTTCGGCTGCCGTTCATCACTTCCAGCACGTGCAGCAGATAGCGTCGCTCCAATTCATCCAGCGAAGGCAGATCATCATACAAAGCCGCCAGCGTGGAATGTGCGGCGCGCGATTGCAGATCTTTTGACTGAAGTTTCGGCGGCAAATCTTCAACCGCGATTTCGGTGCCACGCGCGTGCAAGGCCGCGTATTCAACAGCCGATTCCAGTTCGCGAACATTGCCCGGCCAGTCGTAGGCTGTCAGCACCTTGACAGTTTCTTCGTGAAATCGCATTTGACCGCGCCCGGCGTTTTCCACTGCGTTCAGCAAAAACCGTTCTGCCAGCAGCGGAATATCGCTTCGCCGTTCGCGCAAAGCGGGCACGCGCAATGTGACGACGCTCAGGCGATAAAACAAATCTTCGCGGAATCGGTGTGCGGCGACTTCCTTTTCAAGCTCGCGATTTGTGGCAGCGATGACGCGGGCATCCACTTTCAGATTTTTGGCAGAACCCACACGACGGATTTCCCGCTCCTGCAACGCGCGCAACAATTTGACCTGCATGGCGGGACTGGTTTCGCCGATTTCGTCCAAAAACAGCGTTCCGCCTTCGGCTTCTTCCCACAGCCCTTTACGGTCAAAAGCCGCGCCTGTGAACGAACCTTTGGTGTGGCCGAACAATTCCGCTTCCAGCAGAGTTTCAGTCAATGC
>CAYLJQ010001092.1:0-2025 GCA_964383955.1 uncultured Heliomicrobium sp.
GGGCGTGGCCTATGTGAAGGAATAAGTTGGAGGAAGAAAAGGAGTTTATGACAAGTTCTATTTTTGATCGCGCGCAAACCTCGGCGCGGTTTATTCGGGAAAGAATTAAAACTGAAGTAGATGTTGCTGCTGTACTCGGCTCCGGCCTCGGAGCTTTTGCCGAGACGCTGGAAGAGAAAACGATTGTTCCTTACGAAGAGATTCCAGACTTTGCGCGTTCGACAGTCGAAGGACATTCAGGGCGTTTGGTTGTTGGGAAATTGCCGGGCGCAGGAATCAAAGTCGCTGTGATGCAGGGACGGTTTCATTATTACGAAGGCTATTCGCTGGATGAAGTGACACTGCCGATTCGCGCATTCGGAGCGATGGGCGTCAAAAAACTGGTGCTCACCAATGCGGCAGGCGGAGTCAATCAAAGTTTCAAGGCAGGCGACCTGATGCTGATCAGCGATCACATCAACCTGATGATGAAAAGTCCGTTGCGCGGGCAGCACGACAACCGGTTAGGAGATCGCTTTCCCGATATGAGCGAGGTGTATTCCAAAGAATATCGCCGGATTGCGAAAGAGGCGGCTGGGGAATTAAACGTCCGGTTGACCGAAGGCGTTTATATGTCTTTGCAAGGGCCAAATTACGAAACTCCGGCGGAAATTCGGATGATGCGGTTGCTGGGCGCGGACGCTGTCGGAATGTCCACGGTGCCGGAAGCCATTGTTGCCCGGCAAATGGGCATGAAGACCTTGGGAATTTCGCTGATTACCAATGCCGCAGCCGGAATTGAAGACGCTCCGATCAACCATGCCGAAGTCATGGAAATGGGGCAGCGTGTCAGCGCGCAATTTTGCGAATTGCTGACCAAAGTCATTGTCAGGATGTAACAACATGATCATTGGAATTTGTGGCGGCACCGGATCGGGCAAAACAACTGTCGCCCGTCGGATTTTGGAAAACGTCAGTGACGAACAGGTGGTGTTCTTTCAGCAGGACAGTTATTACCGCAATCTGGAAGACATGCCGATAGAGTTGCGACACCAGATCAATTTTGATCATCCGGATGCGCTGGATAACGAACTGTTTATCAACCACATCAAAGCCTTGCGCGCGGGCGAAGCGATCAAAATGCCCGTGTACGACTTTTCCATCCACACCCGCAAAGCCGAAACCGTCCACGTTGAACCCAAGCCGATTATGATCATTGAAGGCATTTTGATCTTTGTGGACGCGGCCTTGCGCAGCTTGATGGACATCAAAATCTTTGTGGATACGAATGACGACCTGCGCTTTATACGCCGCTTGCAGCGAGACGTGAACGAACGCGGTCGAACGGTTGAATCGGTCATCAAGCAATATCTGGAAACCGTCCGCCCCATGCACGAACAGTTTGTGGAACCTTCCAAACGCCATGCCGATGTGATTATTCCCGAAGGCGGTTACAATGAAGTTGGTATTGATCTGATCTCAGGCAAAATCCGCGCGCAACTGCAAAAGGAATTGGTGAAGAAACCTTCGTGACATATACAAAAAAAACACCGGAAGAATTGATAGAGGTGGCCAGGCAAGTGCGGGAACTTGCCTATGCGCCCTATTCCAAGTTCAGAGTTGGCGCTGTGGTGGAATGCCGAGACGGACGCACGTTTACTGGGTGCAATGTTGAAAATTCCAGCTACGGGCTGACAATGTGCGCTGAGCGTGTCGCTCTGGGAAAAGCCGTTTCGGAAGGCGCCAGCGACTTCATACGCATCGCGGTCATTGCCGATGCGAACGCGCCGGTTCCACCTTGTGGAGCTTGCCGCCAGGTAATTTCAGAACTTTGCGGAGCGCAAACTGAAATCGTGATGGTCAATTTGGAAGGGCGGATAGAAACGCATACCGTTGCCCAGTTGTTGCCGGAAGCCTTTGACCGAAGTTTTCTATGAAAGTAAATGATGAAAGCAAAACCAAAACCCAAGATCAATAAACCTCCCATCCTCTTCACTGAAACCCAAAAAATCATTACGAATCTGGAAAAACGTCTTGGTTCGACGT
>CAYLJQ010001093.1:0-2021 GCA_964383955.1 uncultured Heliomicrobium sp.
ACGGCTGAGCCTAGATTCAGGTAAACGCCTCCGCCATCGAGCTCACAAACCATCGAAGTGAAGAGTTTGAAGTCGCGATAGCTGGCCGCGCCGATTGCGGCTCCGTCTGCATGAGGATGAATGTGAATGATGTCCGTTCCGATGGTGATGTGCGCGGTCACGGGAACTTCGAGTTTGTACGCTTCGTGCAGCAGGGAAAATTCAGCGTGCGGCGGCGTGGCTTCTACCAGCGTTCGGCCCACCGATTCGCCGATTCCAAGATCACCGGCTGCGCCTCGCTTGATTGCTTCGTTCAGCAAGCGCCCGGTTTCTTCAGCCATTCCAAATGCACCGGAGCCAAGCGCGCTGTCCACGTCTTCGGAAGTCCAGCCCGCCAGCGCAATCTCGAAATCGTGGATGATGCCGGAACCGTTTGTTGCCAGCGCGGTAACGAAGCCGCGCCGCATCAGATCTATGAGGATCGGAGCCAGTCCGGTTTTGATAACGTGGCCGCCAAAGCCCCAGATGATCGCCCGCCCTTTGGCTTTGGCTTCCACAATCGCAGCAACAACTGCCCGCAAACTTTCGGCTGCCAGAATGTTTGGAAGCGAGCCAAGCAAAGCGGCTGTGGCATTCGCCTGTTCATCGCTGAGAGGTTTCGCAAAATCGCGCACAGTCACCTTGCTCGGCCTGTCATAAAGCGAGTAAGTGGCGATGCGCGAAAAATCAATGGGATCGAAGTTGTAAACGGACATCACGCCGATAGTTATTGCAGCGTGAACTGGAAAGTCAAGACTCCTTGAACTTTGACTGGAACGCCAGAAAGTTCAGTCGGTTTGAACTGCCACTTGCGAGCAGCTTCCAATGCAACTTCGCGTAATTCTTCGGGGCCACTGATCACAGTGGTCTCGATGACTTTTCCTTCTTCGGAAACCAAAATCTGGACTTGAACATCACCTTGAACCCTCGCCTTTTTTGCTTCTTTCGGATAAGCAGGTTGAGGTCTCTTAATTGCGCCTGCCTGCAATACTCCGCCGGAAACTTTGATCTTTTTTGGCGCAGGCTGATCCTCTTTTCCTTCAGCCACAGACTTCGGCATGGGCGGCGGAGGGGGAGGCGGCGGCTGATCATTGTTGGCAGATTCCAGTTTCGTTAATTGAAACGAGTCCAGGAATTTCGCCATTGCGCCATCTGCTTTTCCGCCCAGCGTTGGAATCGTAACCAACATATACGCGTGACCGTTCGCCATATACATCCGGCATACTCCTGACACAATGCCGTTTTCCAACGTTAGTTCGCGTCCCAGATATCCATTCAGGTTAATTTCTTTTTCGGCTGTCACTTTCGCTTTCATCGAAGAGACAAGTCCTCCGCCGAAGTTTTTGAAAAACTCTTCTTGCCCTTCTCTCGATAGCTCTGGCCCCGGAACAACCAGATGCCCGGCCAGACAGAACACGCCGTCTCCGGCTGCCGTCAGCGTTTCAATCTTCATGTCGTCTATGGTCTTGCTTTCCCTGGTTGGTTCAGCGGGCATCGTCACCGTGAAACCAAGCTTCGGTTCGGCGATTTCCTTCCAGGTTGCGGTTTCAACAACCGTGCCCGCAGCCGTTGAAACAGTGTTTGGAGTGACCGTGACAACCAACGAATTAAAGTAATCGTCAGCGGTTTTTCGATTCACCCCTTCAACGCCACTGATGATGCAAAGAATATATGCGCGCGCACCGACCAAATACAGGCGACCGAATCCTTCTATCTTGTCGGATGTGATCTTGAAATCCCGCCCCGGGTGCCCGTTGTAGGTGACTTGCCGTTCACTGACAATTTTCCCGCCCATCCCTTTCACCAAACCGTCACGCAATTTTTCGATGAACGCTCTGGCGTTGTAATCGTTTTCAGGAACCGCCAGCAATTGCTGAAACGCCACCGAATACACCAGCCCGTTTTCGCCAATTGCCAGCCAGTTGTGCATATCCAACCGCGGATCGTTCGGATTCACTTGGACGGTTTCTTTCTTTGGTTCACGCGGCATTCGAACGGTAAAC
>CAYLJQ010001094.1:0-2020 GCA_964383955.1 uncultured Heliomicrobium sp.
ATCAGTTTAGCTGTTAAGGATATTGAAGCTTCCCGGAGCTTTTACGAAAAGTTTGGTTTCAAGGTCTTCATGGGCGATGCCAAGCAGAACTGGTTGATTCTGAAAAACGGTGATCACGTGATCGGGCTGTTTCAAGGAATGTTTGAGAAGAACATTATGACCTTCAATCCCGGTTGGGACAGCAACGGTCAGAATCTCGCTTCGTTCACCGACGTCCGCGAATTGCAGCGCCAACTGAAAGCGAAAGGTGTGAAACTGCTGACAGAAGCGGACGAGAAAACCACTGGGCCAGCCAGCTTCATGGCTGTGGATCCAGATGGAAATCAGATTCTGGTGGACCAGCACCGCTGAGCAGCAAGATTTTGCGCAAGGGAGTCGGCGAAGCAGGCCAAGTTTGTTGGCGACCTGCGCCGAGTTGTGGTATTAGTCCGATTGTCCAGCGGTTTGAATCTCACAAACTCATCATTGTCAGGAGTTACAACCGATGAAATCACTGAATATCTTGACGCAAAATGCTCTTTCACGCCGCAGTTTTTTGCGCGGAGCCGGTGTCGCGCTGAGCTTGCCGTTGCTTGATGCAATGATGCCTGCCTTTGCGCGGGCTGAAGCTGCCGCCGTGCCGCGCCGTTTTTTTGCGATCTGCAACAATCTGGGCGTGTTGCCGTCGAAGTTCTTTCCGGCGGCAGATTCCAAAGGCTTCAACTACCAACTCTCGCCTTACCTGGAAGAACTGAAAGCGCATCGCAATGAGTTCACGGTGTTCAGTGGCGTCTGGCATCCTGACGTAGACGCCGGTCATCCGGCGGACAATTGCTTCCTGACGGCTGCGCCGCATCCATCAAGCGGCGGCTTTCGCAATACAATCTCGCTTGATCAATATGCGGCGGAACACATTGGCAACCAGACTCGCTTTCCTTCGCTGACGCTCGGCGTCAACATTCAGCAAGGCCAACACAGCCTTTCGTGGACGAGCGGCGGCGTGTTGATCCCTTCCGAAGAAAAGCCCTCTGAAATCTTCAAACGCATGTTCGTCACCGGCACGCCCGCCGAAGTGCAAGCGCAAGTGCGTCGTTTGGCTTTGGGACAAAGTGTGATGGATTCGGTGGCCGAACAAACGCGCCGTTTGCAAGGCAAAGTTGGCGCGCGCGACCGCGAACGGCTGGATCAATATATGACCGGTGTCCGCGACCTGGAAAAACGTCTTGGCCAAGCGGCCGAATGGGAGCAGAAACCGAAACCCGTCGTTGGCGTCGAACCGCCAGCCGACACTGCTGCGCCGCGCGATTATTTTGAAAAAGTGCGGTTGATGTATGACTTGGCCGCGCTGGCGTTTGAAACCGATTCGACGCGGCTGGTTGCGTTGATGCTGGACAGTGTGAATTCGCCAGCGATTACGATTGGTGATGAGGTGATGGCGGACAGCTACCACGCGATTTCGCACCACGGCAAGAAGCCCGAAAAACTTCGCCAGCATGAAATTGCCGACCGGATGCAAATGCGCGCGCTGGACAAACTGTTCAGCGATTTGAAAGCGCGCAAAGAAGGAAATGACACTTTGCTTGACCGCACAATGATCCTATACGGCACGAACATGGGCGATGCGAATACGCACGTGACGACAAACCTGCCGACGCTGTTTGCGGGCGGCGGATTCAAGCACGGCCAGCATTTAGCATTTGACCGCGAGCGCAACTATCCGCTGCCGAATCTGTTCGTCAACGTGCTGCAACGTCTGGGCATTGAAGCGGACAAATTCGCCACCAGCACAGGCACGATGCGCGGATTGGAGATGATTGGATAGGAGATTGCTGTGTCTCGAAAACTTATCCGTACCGGATTGATTTTGTTGGCGCTGCTGTTTGGGGCAGCGCCTTTTTCTTTGACCTTCACCCAAACTTCGCGCCGCAATGTTCAAACGCCGAACGTGATTTTTATTCTGGCTGACGATCTTGGATACGGAGATTTGGGAAGCTATGGGCAGAAGCTGATTCAAACACCGAATTTGGACCGGTTGGCCGCG
>CAYLJQ010001095.1:0-2015 GCA_964383955.1 uncultured Heliomicrobium sp.
GTTGGATGAAACTGGCACGTGACAAAGTGAAGTTTCAGGGCTTGCCAGCGCGCGTTTGCTGGCTGGGATACGGCGACCGGGCAGAATTCGGCGTAGCCATGAACGAGATGGTCAAACGTGGCGAACTTGATGCGCCGATTGTCATTGGCCGGGATCATTTGGACAGCGGCTCGGTCGCTTCGCCGTACCGCGAAACCGAAGCGATGCGCGACGGTTCGGATGCGATTGCCGATTGGCCGCTGCTGAACGCGCTGGTCAATACAGCCGCCGGAGCTTCATGGATTTCCATTCACAACGGCGGCGGAGTCGGTATCGGTTACTCGCTGCATGCGGGAATGGTTGTCGTCGCTGACGGAACCGACGCAGCTTCGCGAAGATTGCAGCGTGTGCTGACAAGCGATCCCGGTATGGGAATCATTCGCCACGTGGATGCTGGCTACGACAAAGCCATCGAAGAAGCAGTTGAACACCAATTGAAGATTCCGATGCAAATTTGAATCAGCATTGGCATAAATATTACCCATTACGCATTTGCCATTGTCCATTAACCGACTGGTAAAAAGATTCCTTACCCTAACCGATAATGGATAATTCGTAATGGTCAATGGCTAATTGTCATTGGTGTTGCCCACTCGCAAACGGAGGAAGAATGAACACAGACACAGGGCCACTTTTCAACGATCCGAACTGGCGACGAGCCAGCGTCTGGCTTGGCGGAGAACATTATGCCGAAACGTTGGGCACACTGGCGATTCTGGGCGCGCCGGTTCGGCTGGGTTCAATCACGCCGGGACGATGCGATCTGGCGCCGGATGCCATTCGCATGATTCTGAAAAAGTTCAGCTGCTTCGACATCGAAAGCGCAGCCGATTTGCGTTGGCTGAAAGCCCGCGATACGGGGAACATGGATTTTTCCTATGCGACCTTGGCAGAAGTGTTTGAACCGCTCAGCAAAGCCGTCAAAAGCTGTCGGGACGACGCGGATGCCGTAGCCATTTTGGGCGGCGACAACGGCATTACGCGCGCCGGAGTTCATGGCCTGGGATTGCCGCTTGAAGATTGCGGCTTGCTGACCTTTGACGCGCATTTCGATCTGCGCGATCTGGATCAGGGATTGACCAACGGAAATCCTGTGCGTGCATTGCTCAACGATGGATTGCCCGGTGACAACATCGTCCAAATCGGCATTCAAGGCTTTGCCAACTCTGCTGCGTATGCAGAATTCGCGCATGACGTGGGCATTTCCATCATCACGATGGGGCAGGTTCGTAGCCGCGATTTTGAAACGCTGGTGGCTGGCGCGCTGGCGCATTTATCCGAACGAGTCAAAGCCATCTATGTGGATTTCGACATTGACGTGCTGGATCGTATTTATGCTCCGGCTTGTCCCGGTTCGCGTCCAGGAGGGCTGACGCCTTGGGAATTGAAACGCGCGGCTTTTTTGTGCGGCCAGCATCCCAAAGTCCGTGCAATTGACCTGGTGGAAATTGATCCCGAAAACGACATTGCCGATGCGACCGTCATGTCAGCAGGTTCGATTTTGCTGTCGTTTGCCGCTGGAATGGTTACTCGTATGAGGACGAAAGCTTGAGCCGTTCGCTTGCCGTCATCAATTGCTCGCAACTCCTTACCTTGGCCGGGCCTCAGCGACCGCGCACCGGCCCTGAATTGCGCGAGCTTTCAATTATTGAAGACGGCGCAATGCTTGTGCGTGATGGCCGAATTGAAAACGTCGGCAAGCGCGAAGAAATCGAATCGCTTATCCCCGCCAATTGCGAAGTCATTGACGCTGGTAAGCGAATTGTTTTGCCCGGCTTCGTTGATGCGCATACACATCCGGTTTTTGCCGGTAACCGTGCAGCAGAATTTGAGTCACGAGCCAGCGGCGCGACGTATGAACAGATTGCTTTGGCGGGCGGCGGCATTCGCTCGACGGTCCGCGAGACTCGCGCCGCCAGCGAAGACGAGTTGCTCGAATCCGGCAAGCGTTACGCCAATTGGTTTCTGCGCTGCGG
>CAYLJQ010001096.1:0-2009 GCA_964383955.1 uncultured Heliomicrobium sp.
GGCGTACGGCTTTATCGAAACGCGGCTGACGGCTTCCAAGGAAACGCAATCTCCGGTTCATGTTGGAGAAAACGAAATCCAGCTTGGCATTCCGGATCAAATGCGCCAGGCGGCGATGAATTACATTCCGCTTGGACGCGCCGGAACACCGGAAGAAGCCGCAGGGCCAGTGCTGTTTCTGGCTTCGCCGCTATCGGATTATGTGACCGGTCATGTGGTGTTGGTAACGGGCGGGTCGTACGTGTAATGCAAAACTGTTTATCGCCTGTCTCGAAGCTTCACTTTGAGACGGGCGATTTCCGCATCTTCCAGCGAAAGTTCCAGCGCCTTTTCCCAGTGACGTTTCGCTTCAGCCAGCCGGCCAAGTTTTTGCAGAACATCTCCCAGATGTTCATACCCAGCGGCGTTGCGGCGGGAATAAACCAATGATTTTTCCAAACTTTCCTTGGCCTTTTCAGGATTGCCGAGTTTGAATTGCGCCCAGCCCAAACTGTCCAGAAAACTGCCGTTGATCGGTTCGATGGCGACAGCTTGTTCAATCAGCGTCAATGCTTCCTGGAAGCGATTGCTGTGCTCAAGCAAAAAGTAGCCCAGATTGTTCAACGCCGTTGCATTGTCCGGGGACTGCTTCAGCAAGTCGCGCAGAAGCTTTTCAGCCTCGCTGTGTTTTCCGGTTTTTTCCAGGGCTGAGCTGAGTTTGATTGTCGCCTCCGAATCGTCCGGATTCAGGGCGATAGATTTGCGCGCGGCTTCTTCCGCTTCTTTCAGCTTGCCGTGTTGAAAGTAAACTCCACTGATTAACAGGTGCGCCACGGCATCTTCGGTCTCGTCTTCGGGGTGCCCTTTGATAAGATCGCGCAGGCGCTCAACGCTTTCATCCAATCGTTTCAGCTCGCTCAGGATCAATGCTTCCGTGTATTTCAGCGATTTTTCGTCCGGGTAACGGCGTGCCGCTGCCCTTGTAATGTCCAATGCTTCCCGGCGTTTGCCTTCATACAGCAGGTTTTCAATCGTTACCAAATCGGCCAGCGGGTTTTGTTCATCAATCAAACGGCGGGTGCGCGTCAGCAGCAATTGCATTTTTGTCTGATTGCCGGTGCGGCGAAAGATGGTTGCCAGCCGGTTAACGATTTCGTTGAACAGCGGCGTGTTGGCGGGCGTCAGCGCATTTTTTCCAGTGTAGTTTTCAAACGCCTGTTCATACTGAGCAATGGCTTCTTCGTCGCGGCCAAGCTCTTCGTGCGTCTGAGCCAGCTCAAGCATCAAGTCCGTGCGCGTTTCGGTTTCGAGTTTTGCCAAAACCGCTTTCAGAGTTTCAACAGCAGCTTTGCGTTGGCCTGCCCTGCGTTGCGCCAATGCCAGTAAACCGGCAGCGCTGGCGTTTTCAGGCTCCGTCAGGCTGAATTCGCGCAATCGCTCAATGGCTTCGTTGTTGCGCCCGGCTCGAATCAGCGCGGAACCATAACCGATTAGCAACCCCGGGCTGTTGGCTGTCTTAAACAACTGGCCAAGGATTCTGACTTCTTCGTCACTAGACCCCGCAACACGCAAAATGCTGATCAAATTGCGAGCGTAATCACTGACTTCCGGATTCATTTCGTAAGCGTGCCGCGCAGCGCCAATAGCGTCGGATTTGCGATTCTGGCTCAGGTAGATTTGCGAAAGCTGGTAATAAGCGCGATCCGGCGTCAGTTCGGCATTCATCAGTGTCTGGTAAAAGAACTGCTCGCTGGGCACAGGAGCGCCTGCCCATTTTTCCAGAGCCTGAAGCTGTTTGGCCAATTGATTTTTCATGCCGAACATTTCCGACAAAAAAGCCCAGGCTTCGGCATTCAATTGGTCTAGTTCCGTGACTTTTTCATACGCGGTGATTGCCGGATCAAGCAGCGCCTGGCGAACATTGTTGTCCGAGCGGGCGGTAAACATGCGAAGCCGCGCCAGCAGCAAATGGCCGCTAACTGTTTTCGGATCCAGGCGAATCGCTTCCTGGCTTTCGCGCTCGGCAAGAT
>CAYLJQ010001097.1:0-2001 GCA_964383955.1 uncultured Heliomicrobium sp.
GTGAAACAGCGTGAGGTTCGCATTGTGTACATACTCCTTTTACAACAATTGTGTCCGACAATTGGTTTGATTATCAATTCTTATGCCAGTTATAAAGCTTCACTGATTTTCGGGGTTCAGTTTCAAAGCCAATGAATAGTTTTCTGCGGAGGGCACCAATGAAAACCTGTGGGCGTATGCGCCTGATAGGCGAGCAGGTCAATCATTCCGATTTTCTTTTCAATCCATTCGATTGATTGGTTCGAGATGATTTCTCAAGTCAGGCCTAATGATGTAATTACCAGTGAGATCGGTTGGCCAGCTTGATTATTAAACTGCGGCGTTGGTTAGGGGCGACCGCAAGGTCAGCTCAATAGAGTAAGCAGTTTCTCAACACTGCTTGACGGGGTTGGGCAAAGTGTTAAACGAGGCGTGATGTAGAGTTGCAAGAAACTCAATGATTGCTTCCTCTGTGAGGTGAGCCGATCACTCGAGCGGCAGTCTAAGCGAGGGTCCCTATGCTGTCAACAGATTATTGCCTTCTGATAGGCAGATTAATCATTCTAGCGATTAGAGTTGCCGTTATTCACAGCTTCGTCATCTATAGGCGACACAGGGTGACAAATGTATGCAACTTATTGGCGTCATAACCCACATCAATGCCGTTGACAGCTTGCCAGAATTTTCATTTCGATTGACTTGCCACGCATGAAGGAAGCGGGCCTGAACGGATTGTTCTTTTTCATAGCCAGTTGGGAAGAATTGTCGAACACAACTAATCATGGGGTGAAATGGGTCCGAGCAGATCACGCTGGACAAGATTTGTATTTCGCTGGAGTCTCTATGACGGTTGGAATGGAAGATTGCACCAAACTTCCACAAATCACTGAGGCTTTGCTGCGAAAGGGTAATATGGAATCAGACATCGCAAGATTTGGGAATTGAATACCACCCTTGATGCCCGATGTTGGAGTGAACTTAAAGCAAGTTGGGGAAAGGCTAAAAAACAGGATTCATGGAGATTGCCCAAAGCCGGCATTAAGCTGTTTCCAGGCCTTCTGGGACGACGCTATGAATCCTGCCTACTTCCAGTTATTAAAGCTCAAGTTAGAAAATTCGCGTAACGACTAATGCAGTTGCCAGATAACCGACTGCTTCTAATAGACCCGCGCCCACATTTTGATCCTGGGCGATTTCATGGTCCAGCCTACCGCCTCGGAAACTAAATCCTCCGCCCAGCAACAACATCTGCACAATAATCTGCCTGACAGGATATAGAACCAACACCACCAAGAGCATCAGACCGAAGTCACGAAAGCTTTCCGCGTAGCCGGTGAAACTGCCAGACACCGCAAAACCGACCATCATTCCGATCGCGACGATCAATCCAGCGCATCCAAGCGCCGCTGCCACATTCCCATTCTTTATCAAATCGGCGTCGTCATATGACGTCAATATTCTAAAGACATGCGTTAACGCAATTAGTGCCGTTACGCCCGCAAGCCAAAAGACTACTGTGGGAACAATAGAACCACCATCGCCGGTCAACGCTCCAGTCACAATCTGGCTGGAGGCGAAATGAATCGCGCCGTCAACAATGCCAGCCGCCAGGTTTCCCGCAGTAATTTGTTCCCGTAAAGGCACTCCGGTCGCAGCGCTGTACTGCTCAAAAATCACGCTGGCAACGGCCATCGCTATGATGCCGCCTATGCCATAAGCCAGAACGCCTTTAACATCCGCCCAAAATGAATGTCCCGGACTGCTCAAAATTGGAATGATGACGTTTATTACGCCCAGCAAAAAGCCGCAAAGCGAAACCGCTGCCGCCTTATTGTCGCGGTTGATCAAGGTATCAGTCACGGATTGACCAAGCACCAGGCTGTAAACCAAGCGGGCAATAATAAGTAAAATAATTACCGCCAAAACTACAAAAACAATTGTCGTTGCGTCCATCGTTTCTCCTTAATGGCACTTACCACTCTTTAAACACAAAAAAGACCGCTGGTAGAATCAACGCAAAAC
>CAYLJQ010001098.1:0-1998 GCA_964383955.1 uncultured Heliomicrobium sp.
TAAGTATGTCAAAAAACTATTGGCTTAATTCAATGCCATTGCCCCGTTGGGGCTGAGCAGTCACCTTTTCGTTTAGTTTTTTTGGGTGGGCAGTCGTAGTGGTTACCTTTTCAACACAAAATCAATCGCGCCCATTGTGCCCGCCACTGCTTGCTCAACAGAGTATTGGCCAATGTGTTCGTTTGCCTGTGTACCCATACGAGCAAGCCTTGCAGGGTCGGAGGACAATTCAAGAAGCTTGCTTGTCAAAGCATCTACGTCGCCGCGCGGGAATACCATGCCTGTCCTGCCTTCTATCACAAGATCAGGCCAGCATCCGACACGGTCGCTGACCAGGGCAGGCAATCCGCAAGACATCGCTTCGTTTACGACCAGGCCCCATGTTTCGCTTTCTGAAGGCAATACTAAACAATCAGCGGCCGCATAAGCTCGAGTAATTTCGCGTTGGTTTAGAAATCCGGCGAAGCTAACCGGCAAGCCCAATCCCTCAACCATTTGTCTGGCCTCTGTCATCAATTCGCCATCTCCAACTACCAGTAAATGAATGGAGGAGTTAGCTTGACGAGCCCGATCCACCGCTCGCAACAAATCCATGACTCGTTTAACCGGATCGAGCTTACCCACAAAGAGAAAACATACAGCGTCTTCTGGTATTCCCCAACTAGAGCGGAACGTCAGGTTATCGCCTGAGATTTGTCGAAGTTGTTCCTGAAACCGGTAATTATCAGTGAAATAACTTCCTACAAAAATACGTTCGGGATTGATTCCATATTGCACATAGAAATCTCGATTGGCCTGCCCTATCGCTAAAAACGCATCGAACCGTGAAAGCATCAGCCGATGCAGCACCCGTGTTCTAAAAGGGCGCTTTCGAAACCCATTGGATTCTCCGCGAACGATCCGTGGAATCCCCAGCCTGATGCATGCCCACAATGCTTGCAGCAAAGGCAATGCATGCCAGCCGGTGATAATTACGGCGTCCGGTTTTGCTTCGGCCAGCAATGAATGAATCGCCGGAGTGCTGCTGGCAAAAAAGCCGCGCAAACTGGGCGATGTTCTTTTATTCGGTACAACGCGCCATTCGTACCCTTCAAGCATGGGAATGTCCCAGGTAAAAGGGACGCCAAAACCGACTCCCTGCTGCTCCGCGTCCGGCAAAAGCGCATAATAAACCGTTAGCTCTACGTGCTCCGCCAGTTTTTGAAACCACGGAACCTGGTATTGAATCGGATGGGTGGCAATGATTGCGACCTTTGCGGAACTCACTCGGTAGTAACCTTCTCGTCCTTGGAAACTGTTTTGAACATCGTAGCGCAGGTTTTCTAACCTGCGACGGCTCTGGCAAAAAGCCTTTAATTTCAACTATGGGCTTTCCAAACAATTCCTGCGCAGGTTGGAAAACCCTTTGCCACATCATATTGGTAGCGGCTTTTTTATGACCTCAGCTTGAGGATAGAGAGTTTCACGTCGCGCAGTCGCGCCAAGGGGCGCTTTCTGCATCTGCGGGATCGCAAGAATGAAGCCTAACGAAAATCCCAGAATAACCAACACAAAAATATCCCCGAAAACCTGGTGCGCAATGACATACACTGAAGCATTCGCTGCCTGAAACGATAACAGCCAGAAAGTCAGTGTGGACCGCACGGAAGCAGCGGATTTTACGTGGATAAGGATGGCCCAGATATAACGCGCAACACTGACAACAAGCCATAAAAGCAAAGCCAGCCCCGGCACCCCAAGTTCCGCAAGCACTTTGCCAAGCCCTCCTTCTGCTGAGCCTCCCACAATTTCGGAGCCACCGCCAAAATGCTGAGCCCCCTGGCTTCCCGTTCCCGCGCCCGATCCCCAAAACCCATTTTTTGCAATTACATACTGAAAGGATTCCATGGTCATCAGGGATGCACGATCCGTGGCATCCTTCTGTACGGTGGCACCTCGCTGATAATACGAATTGATACCACTGTTAAAATCGTCGGGAAGGACGTAGGTAGAAATGAG
>CAYLJQ010001099.1:0-1996 GCA_964383955.1 uncultured Heliomicrobium sp.
TAAGTTGTCAGATCGGTTTCCAATGCCGGAACTAACTGAATATGGTTGGCTCACTCTTGCAGAGCTAGAAGCTAACATTAACCGGCGGGAGATCGAAATTATCACTCTCCACCCGATTACCAGAGCAATGTTGGCAGCGATGAATGAGCTAGCAACAAGTTATAGTCGAGAAAATGTACGGCTAGTTTTCTGGGTATGTTTGTAACCGCCAAAACAACAAAATTTATTTTAAGGAGAAAATATGCGTGAAGCAGTAATCGTCAATGCGCTGAGAACCGCCATCGGCAAATCCGGGCGCGGTGCGCTGAAAGATTCCAGGCCGGACGATCTGGCCGCCGCCGTCATCAAAAAGCTGCTGGCAGATACGCCGCAGCTCAATCCGTCAGAAATCGAAGATGTCGTCATCGGCTGCGCAACGCCCGAAGCGCAACAAGGCATGAACATGGCTCGGCAAGCCGCGCTGCTGGCGGGCATTCCGAATACGGCTTCGGCCATCACGATCAATCGGTTTTGCTCATCGGGCTTGCAGGCGATTGCGCAAGCCGCCGAACACATCATGGTTGGCTCGGCTGACGTGGCCATCGGCGGTGGCGCAGAGTCAATGTCGCTGTTGCCAATGGGAGGCCACAACTTGTCGCCGAACGCCACGCTGGTGGATACGTATCCTGGCACGTACTTGAACATGGGATTGACCGCCGAAAATCTGGCGCGCAAATACGAAATCAGCCGCGAACAGGCCGACGAATTCAGTGTGCGTTCGCACCGCAACGCTGCGGCGGCGATTGATTCAGGCCGGTTCAAGGACGAAGTCGTTCCTTTCACCGTCTCAACCCGCGAGTTGGAAACTGACGAAAAAGGGCGCGGCAAAATTCGCGTTCGCGAAACCGTTTTTGAAGTGGATGAAGGCGTCCGACGCGACACGACGGTTGAAGGCCTGGCAAAACTGCGTCCGGCATTTCACATCAAAGGAACTGTTACCGCGGGCAATTCTTCGCAAACTTCTGACGGCGCAGCAGCGGCGCTGGTGATGTCCGCTGAGCGAGCCGAAGCGTTGGGCTTGCAACCGATGGCACGTTTTGTCGCATTCGCTACAGGCGGCGTAGCCCCTGAAGAAATGGGCATCGGCCCGGTCGTCGCGATTCCGAAGGTTTTGAAAATTGCCGGATTGAAACTGGAAGACATTGATTTGATCGAACTCAACGAAGCCTTCGCAGCGCAAGCATTGTCGGTCATCAAAGTTCTGAACCTGGACCTGGAACGGCTGAACGTCAACGGCGGAGCAGTTGCGCTGGGCCATCCGCTCGGCTGCACAGGTGCAAAGCTGACGGCGACTTTGCTTTACGAAATGAAACGCCGAAAAGCTCGCTACGGCATGGTCACCATGTGCGTCGGCGGCGGAATGGGCGCGGCAGGCATTTTTGAAAATTTGATGCGATAAAAACTGCCCACGAAGCCACACGAAGAAGACACGAAGAAATATGGTCAGGATTTACAAGATTGAACAGGATTAGTCCTGATTCGGCTCATCCTGACGAATCTTGTAAATCCTGTCTAAAAGCTTCTTCTCTTCGTGTTGCTTTGTGTGTCTTCGTGGGAGAAAACTTTAGGAGATAAACCATGGCAGCAGCACTAGAAAAAGAAGTCATCAAAGGCGGCGGGTTTCTGCTTCAGGAAACTTTGCCCGCGACCGTTTACTCACCCGAAGATTTCAGCGACGAACAGTTGCTGATCGGGCAAACGACGACGGAGTTTTTCGATAAGGAAATCATTGTAAGCGCCGCCACCGGTCACAAGCATTTTTGCTTTTTTTGAAGGCAAAGCCTGCGCAATCTGAATGGCGATATGTTCGGTAAAAGTTCGCATTTTATCTTCAATGTTTATAGGGAACGTTTCGATAAGCGGCAAAATAGTTTCCTTCACATATTCGAACCCCAATGATTTTGGAAATGGCCTGCGGTAGAAATCGAGCTCGTTTAATTTTTCTAATAAAGTACTA
>CAYLJQ010001100.1:0-1996 GCA_964383955.1 uncultured Heliomicrobium sp.
GATTCTACTCCTGAAGCGACCAGCAAAACAAAGCAAACAGGGAAAACGGCAAAGTATTTTTCTGCCGCAAATGAATGCCTTCGACGAAAGCTGCTATTCCAACAATTTTACGACCGCCTGGATTGCTTCAGACCTTCTAGACTTCTAAATTGGCAAAAGGAAAAGACCGAATTAAGTCGAAAAGCCCAGGGCTGGTCTCAGCACGCGCATCGTTTTCCAATTACCATGAACGCATTCAAACTGCCTAGACTGTGCGTAATCATTATCATTCCGGCTCATTCCGGGTTTTGCATCATTCTAATGCCGCAACATGATTTCTGACTGTTTCTCCCATTGTACGAAGGTTGTAGCCGCCTTCTAAACAGGAAACCACTCGCCCTTTGCCAGAAGTTCGCGCAGCTTCTTTCAGTCGCCGACTCATTCGCACATAGCTTTCATCAGTCAACGTCAACTGCCCAAGCGGATCAGTCACATGCGCATCAAATCCAGCCGAGATAATGACCAGATCGGGGACCAGCGTTTTCATCGCCGAATCCAATCCTTCTTCAAACATTTGCAAATAGTCTTCTGCCGAAGTTCCGGTGTGAACAGGGACATTTAGCGTGAAACCTTCGCCTTCACGCACACCGCGCTCGTTAGCTGCGCCTGTGCCTGGGTACCATGGGTATTGGTGCAGGCCGTAATAGAAGACCGACGGATCGTCGTAAAAGATGTCCTGCGTTCCGTTCCCATGATGCACGTCAAAATCAACGATCAAAATCTTTTTGATCTCTACCGGATAAGCTGTCTGCGCGTAGCGAGCCGCCACGGCGACATTGTTATAAAGGCAAAATCCCATCGCATGCCCAACGGTTGCGTGATGTCCAGGAGGTCGGCAGGCAACAAACACATTTTCGGCTTCACCGGTGACGACGGCATCAACCGCCCGACACGCTCCCCCAGCAGCCAATCGCGCGGCCAGATCGGATTGTTCGGAAACCACCGTGTCGGCATCAAGTTGCACGTGTTCAAACATCATGGCCTGTTCGCAAGCCTGATGGATGCGCGAAATAGAACGCGCCGTGTGGCAACGTTCCAATTCTTCGTCTGTAGCCTGACGCGGCGCAAGCTTGATCAGGCTTTGCCACCAGTCTGCATTTGCCATTAACCCATTAAGCACTGCACGATACCGTTCACGGCGTTCGGGATGATCGCCGGTATCATGTTTCAGGTAGTCATCAGAATAGATAATCGCGGTCGGCATGGCGGGATGGTAAGCGTGAGAATCCGAATAAGCAATTGTGCCAACAGGCCATGTTAACTACTGACAAAAAGCTGAAATGTCACCGTCAGAAAAATACCCTGAAGAAAACGGTTGTGGCGCAATCTTCCCCGATTGCGCCACAGTAATAAGCGATTCTTGCCTAATTGGCTCAACCAACTCTGTTACTTGCCGTTGAGCGCAGTCAGCCGCGCTGACAAGCGGCCTCCATCGTGGCAGGTCAAACATGCGATGGTGGAATTTTCAGCCGATTTCGGATTTTCCTTCCAGCGTTTGGCAATTGGTTCATAGGGTGAGCCGCGCAACACAACCAGAATCTTATCCAGATATTGATTGGCCTCTTCCGTGCGGCCAGTGCGAATTGAGGCCTGCGCTATTCCGCCCAGCAATTCACCTTTCAAATGCACTGGCAGCTTATCCACCACCGCGCCTTGTTGCTTCCATAGAAGCTGAAAGGAGGAATAAGCGCGTTCCCAGGCAGCAGCGCGATATTCCTTGGGCAATTGATCGGCAAACACCATGAAACTGCCACCTTCAACTGCGGCCACCCCACCATTTCCTGGCTGAAGCTTCCGGGCTTGATCGAACGTATCCAATACCCGTTGGTACTTTTGCTTGAACTCGTCCTGTTTCTTGTTTTCCAAAGCTTGAACCGCATGGTAAAGCAGCGCGCCGCCTTTCCAAGCCAACAACTCTGCCTTCGATTCAGGACGCTTTTCCATCAGGAGTTCAATG
>CAYLJQ010001101.1:0-1985 GCA_964383955.1 uncultured Heliomicrobium sp.
GTGGGAGCCTGAAACGGATGAACAACCTTGTTGCCTCGAATTTGACTCATCATCCTGGGCGCACAGCCGCCAGCGTCGTCGGTGTCGCCGTCGGAGTCGTGCTTGTCGTATTAACAGTCGGCCTAGTTCGTGGAGCTTTACGCGAGCGTGGGCAGCGTGATGCGAACATCGGCGTGGAAATTATGCTGCGCCAAGGCGGGCAGGGAATTTCGCTGACTTCGGCGGATATGACCATTCCGGTGGAAGAAGCTGCGGCGATTCAATCTGTGCCGGGTGTGGCTGTGGCAACTGCCGTCGGGCAGAACTTACAGATGGGCGGCACTGGCGGATTGGGCATTCAGCAAGTTGACGGCATTGAGTTCAATCAATTTACGTCGGCAACAAAGTTGCGAATCATCAATGGTCAGCCTCTGCCTTCGTCAGGTGATGTCGCTATCGTGGATTGGAAATATGCGGAAGATAAAAAGGTAAAACCCGGCGACAAGATCAAATGGTCGGAGCATGAGTTGACCGTCGTCGGCATTTATGAACCGGAAGCTGGCGCACGCATCAAGATTCCGTTGGCCACGATGCAGCAGAAGCTGGGCACGCAAGACAAATGCTCGATGATCTTCGTCAAGTGCGAAGATCCCAGCCAGCAGGAAGAAGTCGCTCGCCGCATTACGGACAAATACCCCGATTACAAGGTGCTGTTCACACGCGATCTGCCGCAACTATTTGCCGAAGGCTTTTCGGCGTTCAACATCTTTTTGGACGTGGTCAAAGGTCTGGCAACGGTTATCAGTTTGCTGGTCATTTTGCTGACAATGTACACGACAGTTGCTGAACGAACTCGGCAAATCGGCATTCTGAAATCGCTTGGCGCGTCAAAGCTTTGGATCGCCTGGACGTTTGAAAAAGAAGCCTTGCTGATCAGTTTGCTTGGCATTGGTGGTGGGCTGATCTTTGCCGTCATTGCCCGCTACTTTCTGGTTAATAATCTGGGCTGGAAGATCGAACTCGACCCAGGCACGATTTTGTTTGCCGCTACCGCCGGGTTGATTAGCGGTTTGCTTGGCGCGCTTTATCCAGCGCTGCGCGCTGCCAGCCAGGACCCGGTTGACGCGTTGAGCTACGAATGAATCAGTACCGCGACCGGTAGGAAGCGGGTTTCCCTGATTCGCTTATTGTGACAACGACGCTCTCTACCGGTCGCGGCACTGACTTGCTTATGAAATCTCGCCTGCTTGCTATTATCTCGGCCATCATTGGACTTGCCCTTTTTGTTTATATCGTTCGACAAACCGGATTTGAAGAAATCGGTGCGCGATTGCGCCAACTCGGCTTTGGCTTTTTGCTGATTCTGGCGATTTCGGCGTTTCGGTATCTGACGCGCAGCTTGTCCTGGTTGCGCTGTATCTCTCCTGAAGACCGCCGCGTTGGTTTTTGGACGCTCTGGCGCGCGCGGTTGGCGGGCGAAGCGATTGGCGATTTAACGGCTGGCCCGCTGGTTGCTGAGCCATTAAAGGCGCTGGTATTGGGCGACAAGATTTCGCTGGCTTCGCGCGTGCATTCGTTGATGGTGGAAAACATCACCTACACAGTTTCAAGCTGTGTGATGGTAATGGCCGGAGCGATTGCGTTGCTGACCAGTTTCGGGCTGGCCGGTTCGCTGCGTGTGGCAATGCTGGCTTCTCTGGCAGCGGTGGTTGTCGTGATTATTGCTTCGGTGATTGTCATTGGCCGTCGTTGGAAACTTGGTTCGGGAATCGCAACGCTGCTGGTGCAGAGGTTGATTCGAGACGAAGCCAAACGCGCCAAGCTGGAAGCGAAAATTGTTCCTCTGGCCGAACTGGAAGAATATATCTTCGACTTTTTTGCCAAACGACCTGCGGATTTCTTTTTGGTCATACTGTGCCAGATGTCGTTTCACCTGGCCGGAGTCACGGAAATTTACGTGACCATGAACCTGATCGGGGCCAATCTTAGCTTTGCGACGGCCTTTC
>CAYLJQ010001102.1:0-1980 GCA_964383955.1 uncultured Heliomicrobium sp.
AAAGTAGCCAATACATCAACTGGCAGCATCCAGCCGTAGTCAACAAGGCGACGGAGCTGGCATTGAATTGCTCCTCCGATGAAGAAATTGCAAACAGGTGCTTTCAGTTTGTGCGCGACGGCATCAAACATAGCTTGGATTATCAGTTAAATCCGGTTACTTGTAAGGCCTCAGATGTGCTGATTTACAAAACAGGATATTGCTATGCCAAAAGTCATTTATTAGCGGCGCTGTTAAGAGCGAATGGCATTCCAGCGGGGTTATGTTATCAGCGCCTCGCTCTCGAAGCAGATGGGACACCTTATTGCCTTCATGGGCTCAATGCCGTTTTTCTAAAAGAGTATGGTTGGTATCGCCTTGATGCCAGAGGCAATAAGCCTAATGTGATAGCCGAGTTTTGTCCGCCAATCGAGAGATTAGCATTCCCAATAGTTGCTGCCGGTGAAAAAGATTTACCGGAAATATACGCAGAACCATTGGCGGCAGTGATAATTGCTCTCACTGAAAATGAGACAGTGGAGCAGGTCTATCAGAATTTGCCGGTTATAGGGTAAGACAAGCTAACATATATTGCACCGAAGCGTGGCCGTCAGGGCGTCTCCTTTTCACAGTTACACGGCCACGCCCGGTGAACGGTTTGTTAGGCACTTAACCGCAACTTCCTTACCAGAGTAACAAAACATGCTGGATCGAATTACAAATGGACGCACCGATTTAGTCTTCGCTTATCTGGCGGCAGGCCACGCGGCAACTTCCACCGACGCCGATGGCGTACCGCTGATTCGGCACTGCGCGTATTACGGAGACGTCAGCGCAATTCGGTTCCTGCTCAGCCAGGGAGAATCGCTAGCGTCGCTCGGCGACAACTTTGACCTAAACGGCGCGGCGTTTCATGGGCATTGGCGACTGTGCCAGTTTCTGATCGAAAGCGGCGCGGATGTGAATCTTCCGCTTCCTGATACCGGAGAAACTCCGCTGCACGCGGCATTGTGCAAAGCCAATAGCTTTGCACACGAACAGGTCGTCGGAGTCCTGCTGGCAGCCGGTGCCAATCCCAATGCCAAAACAAACCCAAATATAGAAACCGGCGGCTTTATGCGCGATTGCCGCACCAAAGCCGAAACGCCTCTGCATCGCGCCGCCGCCTTTGGAACCGAAGAAACCATTCAATTGCTGCTGGAAATCGGAGCCGACCCGGAAGCCAAAGATATGAACGGCGACACGCCGCTCGGTTGGGGAAGTTGGTATTTGCGGCCCGATTCGATCTTGCGAAAGCTGTGTTACGGCAACTTCTACATTCGCCCCAACAGGCATCCGCGTGGAATGGAAGCTTACCTGCTGGGGAAGCCGTAGAAAGGTAACCACAAAAAGCACACAAGGCACAAAAAATACTTTCTATCCTCTTTTGTGTTTTCTGTGCTTTTTGTGGTTGGTGAGGATTGCATCCAAACACATTTTCGGAGGAAGGCAATGAACGAACTTAACGAAGTCGCGCCTGCATTTGTCGAGATGGCGCACAAAATCGTCTGGGCCAGCGCCGCAACGGTGGATACGAAAGGCCGCCCGCGCTCCCGCATCCTGCATCCGATCTGGCAATGGGACGGCGAAACGCTTGTCGGCTGGGTGGGAACAGGACCGACGCCACTGAAACGCGCTCACCTGGAAGCCAATCCATACATTTCGCTGAATTATTGGGACACGTCTCACGACACTTGCGTGGCTGAATGTAAAACAACATGGGCGTTTGACGACGAAACGCGGACGATGGTGTGGAATCTGTTTCTCAATACTCCGCCGCCAATTGGCTACGATCCGAAAATCATTCCGCAATGGACCAGTCCGACTTGTGAAGCCTTCGCCGCGCTTCGGTTGGATCCGTGGCGGCTGCGCGTCTTTCCGGGCAGCGTGCTGCTTGGGCAGGGTGGCAACATACTCGACTGGCGAGCCTAACGATCCAAAATGAATTCACGGAGCATTGCA
>CAYLJQ010001103.1:0-1978 GCA_964383955.1 uncultured Heliomicrobium sp.
GTTTTTACAAACAAAAACTCGAAGTGCGTTGGTTTCAAACCTATGGTGGCAGTCCGCGCACAATTTATCCAAATTCGGGCGAATCGCTTCGCGCAGGATTTCAAGGTAAGCTGCCCGGCTTGCAGGTTCGCCGACTGAATTTACCAGCAACGTCGTGTTCGTGATTTTCAGCTCTTTCAAAAACCAGTCCAGCATTTCCATCACTTCGGCTTCAATGGCCGGATCGTCGCTTGATCCCATGACTTCGACGCCGATTTGATAGAACTGGCGATAACGTCCGGCCTGCGGGCGTTCACGTCGGAACATGGGGCCGACGTAATACAGCTTGGTCAATTCGCCCGGCGATTTGTCGGCAAACATTTTGTGCTGAATGTACGCGCGAACAACTGACGCAGTGTTTTCCGGGCGCAAGGTCAACGATTCGCCTTCGCTGTCCTGCCGTGCGCGGTCGGTGAAAGTGTACATTTCCTTGTGGACGATGTCGGTCGCTTCGCCGACGCCCCGCGCGAACAGCTCGGTTTTTTCGAAGATCGGTGTGCGGATTTCGCGAAAGCCGTAGCGGCGAAACGCTTCGCGCGCGACTTCTTCAATGCGATGCCAAAGCGGCATATCGCCCGGCAGAATGTCTCTAGTTCCTCTGACAGTTTGAATCATAAATTGGTGGTTGGTAGCTGGTGATTGGTGGTTGGTGGTTTCAATATGAGACGTCCAACTTGCCGACACGCCACCTTGCTAGTGTCGCAGGCTTCTATCAGCCTGACAGATTAAGTCGCGGATTGTAGCATAGCCATTGGTTTAGCCAAGTGACGCGGTAACGCCGGTTTTCCAACCTGCGTCTGGTTTCAAATGGCAGCTTTTATTGTTCGCGGGGTTTGGTTCGCGAAAGATCGAGCAGGTGGCAAAACCTGCTCTACAAATGGAGGATTTCATGCTTACAACTGAACAGCGCGGGGCCGTATTACTGCTCGCGCTTGATCGTCCTGAAAAGCGCAATGCGCTTCACCCTGATTTGATTGAGAAACTGGCTTCTACACTTGAAGAAGCAGCAGAAAACCCGGAAGTGAATGTTGTGATTATCACCGGCACGGGCAAAAGCTTTTGCGCCGGACTTGATCTTGATTTTGTGCTGGAATCTTCCTTCGAAGAAAAGATCGCCTACCTGGAAAGTGTTTTTGCCCTGTTTCAGCGCATTTACATACAGCCTCAGCCAGTCATTGCCGCCATCAACGGCCCGGCAATCGCGGCAGGTTTTGATTTGGCTGTCATGTGCGATTTCCGGTTATGTTCTCCGGAAGCGACTTTCGCGCAGACGGAAATTCTGCTTGGCCTGACGCAAATGGTTTTCCCGCTTTACAAAATCATTGGACTGGGGCGCGCAAAAGAATTGGCCATGACCGGCGAAGTCATTCATTCCAACGAAGCCCATCGCATTGGCCTGGTGAATCACGTTTGCGATTCTGAACAATTGCTCAGCAGCACAATGTCGCTGGCGGAAACCCTTGCCGCCAGACCGCGCGCAGCTTTGTTTGAAACGAAACGGCTGACGCGCGAATTGATTGACGTGGACACGCAAACGGCTTTTCGTCGAATGGGAAAGGCCATTCGCGACCGGCTGCAATCCGAAGAGCACAACAAAATGGCGGCGGAATTCGTCGCCAAATTGAAGCAGCGAAATTGAGTTGGATGCGCAATTGACGCTTGAGTTCAGCGCGTGATAGTTTGCCTACCGGTCGGTCAGTTAGCTGATTGGGTCAGTACCGCGCGCGGTAGCAAGCGGGTTTTCTGTCAACCACGCTGCCACTGGTCGCGGTAAAGACTCCAGATGAAGAATGGAAAGAAACAAACCCGATTAAGCGGCTCCGAACGCACGGATCAGATTTATTCCGTGGCCGCGCAAATGATCTGCGAACGCGGCTTTGACGCCACTTCCATGAGCGACATTGCCGAAGCCGTCGGCATTACCAAAGCAGGTGTCTAC
>CAYLJQ010001104.1:0-1978 GCA_964383955.1 uncultured Heliomicrobium sp.
TCGAGTTCAGTCGCCTTTGTGAATAACTTGGCGGCTGCCACCCACTTGCCCAACTTCATTTGCTTTTCGCCCTTTTCAAGTAGCCTGCGTGCTTCCGTTTCATCCAGCGAAAGCTCTATCTCGGCTGGAGCAGGAGTTTCAAACGTCACACGGCCTGCGGGCAAAGAGGCTTCCAAGTTCGTACTTGATACTCCCGGTGCTGGTGATGGATCGCTGGCCAGTGACACAAAGCAGCCGTAAACAAAGAAGATTGCCAACAAGATCATCAACGGGAACATTGGGTTCCGTTTCTGCACTGTTTCCCAATCTCTTTCCGCTTGTGCGTGCAATTGGTAGGCTTCGGGCAAGGCTTTGGTAATTTGTTGCCGCTGGCTTTCCGTTTCGTGCTGCAACCGCTGCAGATACACCGCGCCCGTGGTCAGATCGTGTTCCAACTGCATTCGTAGATTGTCCATTTCCCGTTCGACATTGAGCCGGTCTTTCACCTGAACATCGCGCGCATTATCGAAATTGAACTGCCGTTTGGCTCCCGCTCGCCAGAACAGCAGTTGTTGCGCTTGCGATTCGGCCAGATGAGGAACCTGTTTCAGTCTTTCCGGCGTCACGTCCGCCGCAGTTTCAATGCCGTGCGAACGCAGCGAAGTCACCGTTAGAAAATCAATGTCTTTGACTCCGGCTTCGCTGATTTCAAACTGATCCAGAAACGCGTTTAACTGCCGGTCGTTTGCCGAAGCCTCCATTTGCTTCAACTTGAATTCCCGAATTTTCGGCAACCGTTCGTACACTTCTTTTCGGTTTTTCAGTTCAGCCAGCTTCGAACCGAAATTGCCAGCCGTGGGCATTCGCTGAAAACTGGTTTCGAGCTGTTGAACATATTGCTCCGCGCGTTCCAGCCTGGCTCGAACTTCAGCAGCAATCGAGTTGTCAGGCGCGGGCAAAGTTTGCTGCGAAAAATTGATGACTTGCGGGCTTTTGTTTTGAAATTCGGCACGCGCAATCCGTTTGCCCAAGGCACCAACCAGAAATGCCAGAAAAAGCGCTACAGGCCACGAAGCAAAATATCCAACCGCGAACCCTGCGACCGACACGAACAGGACTGCCTGAAGAAGCTTGTTCCTGTTGCCGCGCGAAAAGGATGCAACTTCTGGGGAAGGCACAGGCGGCAGGGCCAACGGGTTTCGCATATTAGCCAATGCAAGTGCTGTTTGCGGCGCTTGCAGCGTTTCGATCTTCGACCAGATTTCGTCGAGTTTGAAATGGCCGCGTTGCCCGTTGTGCCCGTTCAGCGAAAAGTTGAACAGCCGTATGCGAGCGCGCATTTCAATTTCGCACCACGGACATTCTGTTAGTTCGTTAAAGAAAAAATGGCCTGTGTGCAGATTGCAGGCTTTCAGCGATTTGGCCAATGATTCCAGCGGTTCAATCCATTCCTGCGGCTTCGGACGGTCGGCGGAAAGAAAGGCCCGGCGAAACAAATTGTTCAGCGGAGCCGGAATGGATTCCAGCGGCAAAGTTCCCGGAGGTTGTTGCATCAGTCGAGCCGAGGCGTCAGCACCGAACGCGAAGCGCGAATTCCGAATTGCGTCTTCCAATGTCAGTTCGCCTTCGATCAGATATTTGCCGGAAAACGGATGCCGCCCCATAAACAGCAACTGAAAAATGACGACAGCCAACCCAAAACAATCGTGTTCCGATTTTCGCTCCACATCGCGCAGGCTTAGCCCTTGAAGTTCCGGCGGCAGGTATTCGGGAAAACCGCCTTCGCAGCGGAAGGTTTTGCCTTCCGCTGTTACTTGGAAACTATCGCAATCCAGCAGCGTCACAGTCGCTTGATGCGTGACCAGAATGTTTTTGGGATTCAGATCACCGACAATGAAATCGTGTTCGTGCATTGTCGCTACTGCGCGAGCGATGTTGGCTGCCACGTAAATCAAAAACGCCCACGAAGCTTCGGGGAATTTTTGCAAGCGGCTTTTTG
>CAYLJQ010001105.1:0-1972 GCA_964383955.1 uncultured Heliomicrobium sp.
CGGTGTCATAAAGCACAATGCCAAAAACCAGCTCGTCTTTGAAAATCAGGCTGCAATCCTGCACTGCTGTAAGTTTAGGAGTTGTCAGGAAATAGATCGGATTCTTGGTTGTGAACCGAAAATCTCCGTTGGCGATGGTGATTTGCCCTGAAAAACTATTCAGACGTGGTGTTACGCTTAAGCCGACTCTTTCCGGACGTGTTTCCTGATTGGGATGAAATCCGTAAAGCTGGACGTTTAATCGCGGTGGCAAAGCGGACAGCCGGGCAAAGTTGGCTTGTCGCAGGGAATCGCCTTCCACTTTAATCAGGCAAAGTCCCGTTACGGTGTCCATGCCAATGAACTTTGCTTTGGTGGGACGCCCGCCTGATGCTCTGACCAGTAATTCGACGGGAGGCGCGCTGGGCGTTACATCTATAAGCCGGGTAATAACATGGCCCTGATCGTCTACGACCAGACCCAACGAAATACGTTTCTGTTGAAGGGATGGCGGCGGTTCCCCATCCAGGGTGAACATATTTTCTTCGCCGCCAAACTGTTGCGACAAATCAATGGTTTGCGTAACCCAAACCCAGCCAATAGGCTGATTTTGGCGCAACACAGGCGTGTTCGCTTTGCCGCCAGGTTGGGTTTGTTCCGGCTTGGAAGTTTGTGGAATTCGGGTTTTGCGCCCTGCAGTTTGGGCGTTTGCAGTGGCAAGTAGCGCGAGAATCCAAAAAGAAACAATCAGGATTCGCAATGTCATGCAGGAAAACAAGGGACTAAAACTATTGGCCTTGAACAGATTAAGGCCGCAGGGCGAATGGGACACCTGCGGCCTGATTGGGTTATCGATCCAGTCGGTTTTAGAAGCTACCGAAAGAGACTGGTCTTGCCATTGACACTGAATTTTCTGCTCCGATGACATAACCGGACTTCGAAATTTCGCTGACATGGCCTTTCTCGCGGTTATAAACACGAAATACTTCATTGTTCGACGCCTGGGCCAACGTAGCCGGCTTCATCGCCAACCCTCGTGGCTGCGACTTGGCGGCCACTTTGACAATGGGCGCTGATGTTTGAGGAACGGCGGTTCGGGGTGCCACTGGCGATTCCATTTCAGCAGCGGGTTGAATAACCGGAGCAATGTTGCTGGCGATTATTTGGTTCCCCGATGTTTGCGGGTTGCTCTGGTTGAAATAGAGCGTTGTCCCGGCAGCCATCACTGCCAACGCCGCGAGCGAAGCAGCCGCCTGCTTGATCGAAAATGTCTGGCCGAAAATATTTTCCAGAAAGCCGAACGGGCCGGCAGGCTTGGCCTGTGCTCTGGCGATGCGTGCTCTCAACTGAAAATTGAAATCCGCCGGAGCTTCAACTCGTGGTTGGGCGCTTAACAGCGAAAGCAAGGCATTTGTTTGATCCGAGTAACTGCGGCAGTCAGGGCATCCGCTCAGGTGAACTTTAACTTCACCGCTGATCGGGTTCCGGCGCGAAGCCGAATCAATAACCGCTTTTATTCCAGTACAGTTCATCGAATTAAATCTCCACTTTGGGGAAGCTTCCGAATTTTTTGCCTCGGAAACTTTATTAACGGGGTAAACCAAAAGCCTCAGGTTAGATGTAATCCTTCAGCTTGTCTTTCAACAGGTTTCGCGCTCGATTGATGCGCGATTTGACAGTGCCAACCGGAAGGTCAAGCACTTCAGAAATCTCTTCGTAGCTTTTTTCTTCGATGTCGCAAAGAACCAGCGCCGCTCTGTATTTTTCCGGCAGACTGGCAATCGCCTTGGTCACAGCATCACGTTGCTGTGCCGCGATCATTGAATCATCAGCCATTACCTGTCGCTGATCTTCAATCTCGATTTCGACTTCGTCGCTATCTTTATCTGAAAAGAACATCGGAAACTGCATCAACCGTCGGCGTTTCCGTTGCCTCAATTCGCTGATCGCCAGATTGTGGGCGATGCGATAAATGTAAGTTGAGAAACTATAT
>CAYLJQ010001106.1:0-1972 GCA_964383955.1 uncultured Heliomicrobium sp.
GCTCGATCTGCGCGCACCGGGCGCCGGCATCCTGTCGCCCGATGGGCAGTCGCTCGCCTTCGTCTCCAATCGAGGGGGCCAGATCGGCATCTGGAAAAGCCCTTTTTTGGGGGGGCCGGCAAAATTGATCGAAACGCTTGGTGAAGATGAACTTGACCTCAAAGGCGGGCCACCTTCATTGGTCGCTTGGTCTAAAGATGGGCGCTACATTTACTACGAATGGAGCCACAAGCTTTTCCGTTTGGAGCTTGATTCGTCTCTGCAAACTAGTCCGCCATTGATCGTCTTCGAATCGTCGAGCGCCATTGAATTCTCTCTTTCCTCAGATGAAAAACAGATTGCATTTGTGGACAAAAAAGGTGGGCAATTTGATGTATGGCGTGCCGCTTTAAGCAGTGGAGAACTGACACGCGTCACTAATGATCGGACGATAGACCAACGACCGATTTGGCACCCGGATGGTCAACGGCTGCTGTACAGCTCTCTGCGTGAAGGACGGACGCAAATTTTTATGACTGAGGTAAATGGCGGTCAGGCACTGGCTGTTACTTCAGGAGAGCATAACGGAGCGGCAACCGATATTGCGCCGGATGGCGCCAGCCTGATTTGCCAGCGTGTGCGTGTTGAATGCGACCTGTTTGCTGTCAGCGCAGGTGGTGAAGAACGGCAGGTTTCAGTTGATTGGGGCGTTGAATTCTGGCCGAGCATTTCGCCGGACGGCGCAACCATCGCGTTTCAGTTTATTCACGGTGAACAGTTCATTTGGGAACCTGAGCAGGGCGCGTTGCTGGCCAAACCGCTTTGGACTGAAAGCCGCCCGATGGAACTGGCCGCTGACGCTTTTTCCGCCCAATGGGCGCCGGACGGTAAGCGCCTGGCTTTTCTGCGACGATCTGACCGGCAAATCCGTCTTTGGACTGTGCCCGCCGTTGGCGGTCAGGAAAAACTGTTGACGCCGGATGGCATCCTCTATGGCTACTACACCTTTGGCCCTACTTCTAATCGTGTTCAGGCTGCTGACTTCTGCTGGTCTCCTGATGGAAGCCAGATCGTTTACTGTGCAAAGAAAGATGGCGCGGCAAATGTTTGGACGGTTGCTGCTGACGGTTCCGAACACACCCGTTTGTCGGCGAACACTGACCCAAGCTTGCGCTTGAATTGTCCGTTATGGGCACCGGATGGAAAGCGCGTGGCATACGTGGTTGAACATAATGCTACGACACTGGGGCAAAAGCAGGTTTGGGAATTATGGATAACGGGGCAGCAATCGCCCGTTTTTAGAACGGAAATGCGGATGAGGTTGCTGGGGTGGAGCGGCAAAGACGAATTGTCGGTTGCTCTGGTTGAAAATAAAGACCTGAACCTGACATTGCCGTCCGAAGTAACGCTCGTCACTCTCGCCGCCGCTGACGGCAGAGAAGCGTTGCCTCGTCGCAGCTTGCCGGAAACGTATCTTTGTAGCATTCGGCTGCTGCCGAATCAGCGAAACGTTTCTTTGGTAATGGCACAAAGAAGTGTAGACAATCTTGCGATCCTGCTTCCGGGCGGTGAGATCAAACAATTAACTGACAACCGCGATGAAAAGCTTTACTTTTCCAGCCCGGTTTGGTCGCCGAGCGGCGAAACCATCTATTTCACCAAACAAACCAAGTGGGAACTGCTGAGTATTATCAGCAATTTCAATTGAAAGGAGTCAACTTAGAAATGCAACCTGAAGAACGCAGAAATTATACTTACTTAAAGGCACTTTTTGATTCGCTGCACAGCGAAGCGCTGGATTACGTCAATGGCGGAGACAGTCCCGAAGACCGTTTTGAACGGATCAAAGAAATTAGGACTCAAGTGCTGGCGCTAAACGCCCCAGTTAAAATTGCCGCGGGATTCGACAGTGATCCATACGGCTGCCCGCCAGGAAAATATTGCGTCGGAGGGGCCTGCGTGGATGGTCTTATTCGGTTGAACTGGCCGCATG
>CAYLJQ010001107.1:0-1971 GCA_964383955.1 uncultured Heliomicrobium sp.
CTGATTTCCCCAACCTGGTGGTTCAAAAATTAAGATGGGTTTCCCCCATGGTGCTGACAGGTAACCAGTCAAAAGGCTAGAGAAACATTAAAATTGCTCTGTTTGCTGAATTTACAACGAAAAAGGTTGGAAGAATCCGGCGATTGAAAGTGTTGTGTGTATGCCTAGCAAAGAATAGCTAGGGGCCAGGGCGGGCTGTCCGGGGGCTAAAGGCACCAGGCTCGTTGATGGCCCGCTCCTTGTTATCTACCCCGTTTTGCCTGGTTGGGCTGATGGGCCCAGCTCCGACGTTTTCATATCAAGTATCGTTTTATAAGCCGCTGTTACTTTTCGCAGCTCAAGCCACTGGGCAAACATGTCCGGGGTTTGCAACCAAACACTCGTCCACTGCGCTATCTCCCCCATCTGAGCGCGTTGTGGGTCGTCCAGCTTTGGGGATGTGGAAAGTGCAGCGGCTTGTTGTTTCAATCGCATCACCGCCGCCCGCGCAAATCGCACACCGGTTTTATCACCTGCCTGCTGAAACTTACGATACAGCTTGTCTAATTTCCACAATGTGGCTTCTGCTTCATCAAGCGACCCGCAACCTGACAATTCACGAAAAAGCGATTCATACTTTTCCGTCGGCGAATCCATTCTGAAGATTTGATCAAATCGGACAGGCAGTTCTTCTTCGTTCAAAATGCGCGCGATTTCCGCTGGCTGCATCGCCCCGCCTTCGCCATATTCTTCCACCAAAGCCTGATTGATGATGGCGATTTCGCGCGCAGTGACTTCGCCCATCGCTTCACGGTCGTAAATCTCCAAAACCATTTCCTGTTTGGTGGGACGTTTCATTGACCGGTTGTCGGTTGACGGTGACCGGTTGTCGGCGGCAAGTCTTGAGCCGACCACCGGTCACCGACCATCGTTTGTCTGCTTCACACTTTCGATGAAGATTTCATTGAGCGAAGGCGCGACAAGCTCAAACCGCGTGATGTGGGCACCGCCGGAAAGCAGGTGTTGAAGGAACTTTTGCGGATCGCCTTCCTCATTAAGCGTGACTTCGATGTGATCGCGGCGTTGAGAAAAGTTCTTCACCGCCGGATACGAATTCAGCGCCGCATCGAAGTTTTCGCCATCAACCGCAATGTAGCGCCACCCAAACCCACGTTTGACCTCGCGCACTGAACCACCCAGGATTTTCCTTCCGCGGTTGATCAGGCAGATTTCGTCGCACAACTCTTCGGCTTGCTCCATCAAATGGGTCGAAAAAATGATCGTTTTGTTCTGCAGCTTCAGTTCCTGGACCACTTCTTTCAAAAGGCCGGCGCTGACCGGATCAAGCCCTGAAAAGGGTTCGTCCAGAATTACCAGATCAGGTTCGTGCAGAATGGTTGAAACGAACTGAATCTTTTGCTGCATTCCTTTCGACAGTTCTTCCCATTTCTTCAATTTCCACTGGCTCATATCAATCCGCTCCAGCCAGCGATCAATTCGTTTTTCAGCTTCGGCGCGCGGCACTCCCTTGAGCTCCGCGAAAAAAACAAGCTGATCTCCAACCTTCATTTTCTTGTACAAGCCGCGATCTTCCGGCAGGTAACCAACACGCTCTTGTAGCTGTGCGGACATCGGCTTGCCAAACAATCGAATCTCGCCGGCATCCGGCATCGTGATGTTGACGATCATGCGAATGGTCGTTGATTTTCCTGCGCCGTTGGGGCCGAGCAATCCGAAGATGCTGCCTTCTTTTACTTCCAGCGAAAGATCATTGACGGCGACAAAATCGCCGTAGCTTTTACGAATTTGATGAACCGAAATTGCGTTAGCCATAATTTTGATTATTGAAGGGATTGAAAGCGCGCGTATGCTACTTCAGGCTCTGAAGCGACTCAAGCAGGCAATTATTTGGACTCGACGCTTGTTGCGGCGCTCGGCTATAATTCTGCGTGGTTCAACGCTTCCAAGTTCCGGATCCCCAAACCTTTTCAC
>CAYLJQ010001108.1:0-1968 GCA_964383955.1 uncultured Heliomicrobium sp.
CCAGCAACCATCAACTACTTCACTGTCAACTATCCATTGTCAATTATCAATTATGCTGAAGTGGATCACCCTGGCGCCCTTAATCGGCGCGATCATCAACGGATTGTTCGGGAAACGGCTGGGCGAAAAAGTCGTCGGCGCGATTGCCTGCGGCTCGGTTGCCGTGTCGGCCGTGCTGGCATTTTTGTCGTTCAACCAACTGATACACGCTCCTAAAGACGCCAATGATGTTCGCCGCATCACCGATCATTTCTTCACCTGGATTTCAGTTGGCAGCTTCCACGTAGACTTCGCCTACCTGCTTGATCCGCTATCCGGCATCTACATTCTGTTCATCACAGGCGTAGGATTGCTGATTCACATTTACGCCACCGGTTACATGCACGGCGATCCGGGCTATTACAGGTTCTTCGCCTATCTGAACCTGTTTATGTTCATGATGTTGACGCTGGTGCTGGGCGATAACCTGCTGCTGTTATTCGTCGGTTGGGAAGGCGTCGGGCTGTGTTCTTACCTGTTAATCGGCTTTTTCATCAAATGGAATGTCGCGGGCGACGCAGCCAAAAAAGCGTTTATCGTCAACCGCATCGGCGATTTCGGATTTATGATCGCCACCTTTCTGGTGTTCACCACCTTCGGCACCATCAGCTTTGTCACGAAAAACATTGGCGGGCAGGAAGTCGCCAGCTTCCTGACGCAAGCCGCTTCACCTGCCGTGTTGATTGGCTCGACAACGGCGATTGCTTTGCTGCTGTTTGTCGGCGCTTGCGGCAAATCGGCGCAGATTCCGCTGTTTGTTTGGTTGCCGGACGCGATGGCTGGTCCAACGCCTGTGTCGGCATTGATCCACGCTGCGACGATGGTTACGGCGGGTGTTTACCTGACGGCGCGTTGCAGCGCCGTGGTCGTCAAATCGCCGACCGCAATGCTGGTCATCGCCATCATCGGAGCCGCGACGGCGATTTTTGCCGCGACAATTGGTTTGGCGCAGAACGACATCAAAAAGGTGTTGGCGTATTCAACGGTTTCGCAGCTCGGCTATATGTTTCTGGCTTGCGGAGTCGGCGCGTTCGTTGCCGGAATTTTCCACGTGATGACGCATGCCTTTTTCAAAGCGCTGCTCTTCCTTGGCGCTGGTTCGGTCATTCACGGAACGCACGAAGAACAAGACATTCGCAAAATGGGCGGCCTCAGAAAATACATGCCGTTCACTTTTGCCACGATGTTCGTCGGCTGGCTGGCAATTTCCGGCTTTCCAATGCTGTCCGGTTTTTTCAGCAAGGACGAAATTCTGTGGAAGACGTGGTCAACAGAGGCTTTGCCCCACGTTTGGGGGCTTCCGCTGAGCAAGATTCTGTGGGGAGTTGCTGCGCTAACTGCTTTGCTGACGGCAATTTACATGACCCGAATGATGGTGCTGACCTTCTTCGGCAGCGAACGGTTTGGCAAAGCGCATGACGATCACGGACACGCTTCGCACGGTCATGACGATCATGGACACGGTCACGGCAAACCGCATGAATCTGGCTGGTTGATGGTGGGACCGTTGGTAGTTTTGGCTGTTCTATCCTTGGCCGGTGGCTGGGTTGGGTGGCCGGCTGCTTTGGGCGGAGCCAATCATTTCGAGCATTTTCTGGAACCGGTAATAGCCCACGTTCAACCACACGGTGAAGCCACTCACGCTGCAGCAGGCAGTGAAGCTCATGGCGCTCCGGCCGCTGAACAGCATGCCGCGACGCCTGCTGCGCCAGCCGCCAAGGCGGAAGAACATCACGACACGTCAACCGAACTGGCTTTGACGGGCTTGTCAGTTCTGCTCGGTTTGTTGGGAATTGGAATTGGCTTCGCGGTCTTTGGCAAGAAACCGCTGACGCAAATGCCGAAGATTCTGGAAGACAAATACAAAGTTGATGAGCTTTATGACGAAGTCGTCGTCCATCCGATTGAAACACTTTCGCGCGAAGGTCT
>CAYLJQ010001109.1:0-1963 GCA_964383955.1 uncultured Heliomicrobium sp.
CTGAATCGGGCGCTGAAAAGGAATTGACTGACGATTACGGCATCGAACTTTGGTCGAATGTGTCGCGTGATGGCCAGATGGTCGTTTATCAGGCAATCCCCGGTGATGGGTTTATTCGAGACATCAGGAAAGGGCTTCTTTTTACCAAACCAGCCGCCGCTAAAGGAAAAGCGACAAGGCTAGTTCCGGGCGACGGATTTGATGCCCAATGGTCGCCGGATGGCAACCAGATCGGTTTTTTGCGTCTGGCCGAGCAGGCAATCCACCTGTGGACGGTCAAAGCCGTTGGGGCGGACCAAAAGCAATTCGGAACGGACAGCGTCACTTTTGGCGGTTGGGTGAACAGCCCGCCTTACAATCGCCTGCAGACCAGAACCTGGGCCTGGTCGCCGGACAGTACCCGAATCGCTTATAGCACGGTACAAAATGGAGTCGCCAATATTTGGATCAAACCCATTGACGGATCGCTACCGACCAAGGCTTCGGACAACAATGATGCCAGGCTCAAACTGGCCTGTCCGATTTGGGGGCCGAACGGGGAACAGTTGGCTTATGTGTCGGAAACTGACGCGGCTTCAGGCAAACAAATTTGGAGCGTTTGGGTAAACAGCCAGGGGCAATCCAAAGTGATTTTTCAAACGGAAAACCGCTTACGGCTTCGCGGCTGGCTGGCAAACGATCGCCTGTTGGTGGCGCTGGCTGAAAACGTTGCCGAAAGCGCGGCACAACCGACGGCAGTTACATTGGTTAGTCTGGCAAGCGCCGCCGATGAGAAAACCTCAGACCAGCAACATTCGCTTGGTTCACTGACTGAAACCTATTTGTCCAACCTGCACCTTGCGCCGAGTGGCGGCAAACTCGCGTTCGTGAAAGTGCAAAACAGACGGCACGACATCTGGGTTGCTTCGGTGAATGGCAAGTTGATGGGCCAACCCAAAAAGGTGACGAATAGCAGTGACCCGGCGTTTCGATTTGCCAACCTGACCTGGTCACAGGACGGAAAGACAATCTATTACGACAAACAAACCCGCTGGAGCTTGCTGACGGCCAGTGCGGCTTCCAAATAATTCAAATTGGAGACGTTTTTTCAATCATATGGCGGGTTTTGAAATCAAATTACGCCTTGTGAGACAGGAGCGGTAAAACATTCGCCCAAGCTGAAAAATAAACTCGCAGCGGAATGGCTCATTCTCTGCTTAACCCCCAAAAGGAGATCAAATAATGGCTCGTCAAATTACTACTACCCCCAAAACCCCAATTGAGTTTTTGAAGGTAGAGTTGGCTATATTTGCCACCGGCGACAGGGATGCAGACCGCACCAAAACTAATGCGATGGCGGATGGCGATGAATCGCAAAACATTCCCTTCATCACTGCATTGTGTAAGTCGTTCCAGGCCAAAGTTCTGGAGTATTACAACGCGGGCGCTAACGCCGAGGATCGTCTTGAACGGGTTGGCGAAATCAGTCAGGCGTTTCGGGAAATCAGCTTTACGAAAGACGGCAAGACTTTCACCATCGCTTCTTCCAATGCCGAGCTGACGGCTGAGAAAGCATACGAAATAGGGGCAGCAGGTTGCCCGCCAGACACTATGTGCGTGAATCGAACCTGTGTGTAAGAAGAAAATGGTCGATGGCTATTTGGCCGTCTGCCTTCCGGTTCTAAAAGCCGCGCTGGAAGAAGTTTCTGAAAAATAATTGGCTGACTACAAATAATGAGGGAAACGTCAGCCAATTTACGGTTTATAGTATGAGTAATTGCTGTTCCTATTTCCCAGCAACCTTGGGCCTGTTAAGTGACAGTCAAACACCCTGCGATTATGTTTCTGGGTCTTGTCTATTGGGATGTTTTTTCCCAATTAGGCCGTACACGGTCACAATTTGAGCTTTTCTAAAAAAGCCAGAAGCTAAATTATGACAACACTTTGAGCTTTGTAATTCCGCAATCAAAAAGCTCAATCTATG
>CAYLJQ010001110.1:0-1960 GCA_964383955.1 uncultured Heliomicrobium sp.
CGCAGTCGGACGTGCTCTGGGGTTGACCGGCTGGGACAATCGCAAAGGGGTCGGCGTCGTTGACGGCCTGCCTGACATTGAATGGATCAAGATTCCCGAATGCGAGTTTCAGTACGGCGACGCAAAAGCCGAAGCCGCCGCCAAGCCGCAAAAACTCTGGCTACCGGAATTTCACATCAGCCGTTACCCGATTACGTACTGCCAGTTCCGAGTGTTTCTGGACGATCCCGAAGGCTTGAATAATTCACGTTGGTTTGAAGGATTGGCGGCTAACGAAAACGACCGCCGGATGGAAGAGCAGCATTTCAAATTCGACAATCATCCACGCGAAATGGTGAGCTGGTATCAGGCAATGGCTTTTTGCCGATGGCTGTCGTGGCGACTGGATCAGGTCAGAGCGTCGCAGTTGGGACGTGTTAGTAGCCCGCGAGTAAGCAAGGGCTGGGTTGCCGATGACAAAGCCCTTGCTTACGCGCGGGCTACCGACACGGTGGTAATTCGACTGCCTACTGAGTTTGAATGGGAAAAGGCTGCGCGTGGCACAGACGGACGGCTTTATCCGTACAAAGGCAAATACGATCCGAAGAAAAGCAACGTGGATGAAACCGGCATCGGCCAGTCCAGCGCGGTTGGCATCTTCCCCAACGGAGCATCGCCTTACGGTGTGGAAGAGATGAGCGGGAATGTGTGGGACTGGTGTCTGAGCGATTACAACGACCCGAAGCTTGACGCGGCGGAAGAGAATTTAGCAGCGGCGATAACTCGCGTCCTGCGTGGCGGCTCGTGGGGCGGCTCTCTAGACCACGCGCGGGCCGTGTCACGTCTAGACAGTCATCCGGCGGACCGTTACGACGGTATCGGTTTCCGTGTTGTGTGTTGTCGTCCCCCTTCCTGACCTCTGTTCCAGGGACGGTGCGCGATAGCGCAGGCGCGTTAGCACCAGTCCCCAAAGCGCCGCAGGTGCGAGAACGCCGAAGGCAACCCCTCTTGGCGCCGTCAGGCGCTGCGGAATTTTTGCTTTGATGAAGGCGTGGTATGCTCTGGCCCCAACATTGACTAAGTTGAATTGGAGGTTGAAATGATTCGTACGATTGAAATCCCACAAATTCAGGTTGAATGGATGAAGCTGCTGGAGGCTGCCAGTCGCGGCGAAGAAGTTATTCTCACTCGTGGCGCTCAGCCAGTGGCCAAACTCGTTCAGGCAAAGGCTGGCGAAGAAGATTTGCGTTACGGCAGCGCCAAAGGTTTGGTGACAATTCAGCCGAATTTTGACGATCCGATTGAAGGTTTCGAGGAATATCAGTAATGCGGCTTTTACTGGATACTCACGCCCTGCTTTGGTTTGTGTCTGCCGATCCGCAGCTTAGCCAAACTGCTCAGCAGGTTATTGCCGATCCGAATAATCAGAAACTTGTCAGCGTGGTCAGCATTTGGGAAATCGCAATCAAATACAGCTTGGGCCGATTGGATTTGAAAATGCCATTGGAGGATTTCGTCGGCCAGCATTTGACTCCCAGCAAGGTGGCGATTTTGCCAATCGCCGTTCCGCACATATTCAAAGTCGCAGCCCTTCCACATCATCACCGCGATCCGTTTGATCGTCTCTTGATTGCTCAAGCAATGACGGAAAATGTTCCGCTGGTCAGCGCCGACTCGGCGTTCGATCAATATGGCCAGACACGCCTTTGGTAAATAATTCAAAAAATAGGCGGTGATTTTTCAGCGCCATTCATAACGCTATTCCTTACATCGCGTTATGGCTCAACTGTGAATTGCGTCGCACGGCTGACGGAATTGCTTCCGTCTTTGACCGCGACTTTTAGGAAATAGGTGCCGGGATTCAGGCTTTCAATCGGCAGCGCGCTGGCGTAGGCGATGCGGCCTTGGGCGTCGGGCGCAGAAAGCTTCAAGGGAATGTCTGCGACCGTGTTGGAGCCTTGTCGAACCTGCAAAGAGAATT
>CAYLJQ010001111.1:0-1953 GCA_964383955.1 uncultured Heliomicrobium sp.
TTGCCGACAATGAAGGCATCAAGGTTAACAACGAAGCTTTGCGCGAGATAGCACGTTCCGGTGCTGGAAGCTTGCGCGATGCTCAATCAGCTTTTGATCAGGTGATAGCTTTTGGCGGGGCTGAAATTACGGAAGAAGACGTTACGGCCTCTTTAGGGCTTGTTAGCACTGCAACTCTCGCGCGTTTTGCCGGAGCAATTGTGAACCGTGACACTGCCGGAATAATAACTCTGGTCGAAGAGGTATTTTCACGTGGCTATGACTTGCGTAACTTCACACGTGAACTAATGGCATATTTACGTCATCTTTTAGTCATAAAGTCTGGTATTACCAACGGCGAATTACTTGGAGTTGCGGATATTGAAATATCAAAGCTGGCCAATCTGGCTGCACAGTTTTCAGAAGAAGATCTGGTTCGCTGTTTTCATCTGTTGGCTGAAACCGAAAAAGAGGTAAAAGATTCACCACATCCCCGATTCCAACTGGAAATTGGCTTGGTGAAACTGGCGCATGCCTCGCGGCTGCGCACACTGGAAGAATTAATTGAACGCCTTGAAAAGCTTGAGTCAGGCCAGGGAATCGGCGGACCACCACTGTCTGCAACTTCTCCCAAAACAAACCTGAAAAGCTATACCGAGCCACCCAAGGCCGCAGTACCTGTCAACAAACCACAGCCAATGAAACCGGTAGCAGAGGAAAAACCTGTTTCGTCTTACGTAAATAATTTGGGTGAACCGCCAGATTTTTCCGATTTCGAACCGGTTGATTACTTGGACACATCTGACCTGATTGATGAGAGTTCCTTTCTGGCAGACGCGCCCGCGCGACCTTCCTCCTCTGTGACACAACCACCGGTTCAAACTGCCTCTCAGGTTACTCCTGGCAAAGAAGTTGACGCCATTTTGAAGGAGGTTCAAAAGCTCAATCGTCAATCGGTTCTGGTTGCACTCGAAGAAGCATCAGGCCTGAGCTATCAAAGCGGAACTTTGACCGCGACATTCGGCAGTGAAGGAATTTTCCCTAAACGTGTGCGCGACAGTGCAACCTTGTTCCGCACCGTGGGTGAAAAACTTTTCGGCCAGGCAATACGCGTCGAAGTGAAAATCAGCGGTGGACATGCAACCGAAAAACCTGTGAATGAAGTTGAAATAAAACGCCAGCAACTGAAAGAAGCCGCAATGCAAAATCCAGCCGTTCTTCTTGTTAAAGAAGTATTTCACGGGGAAATCGTCTCGGTTCGGGAAGCGAAGGACTCAAACTCAGCAGCCTAAAATCTCCCTGAAAACTTCCAGTTTTTTCCGTCGCGCAGGTGCGTGCTATGATAACGCTGCTTAACAACAAATCCATTCAAGCTATGATTTAAGGAGAAACAATCATGAAACTTCCCGGCGGCATGAACTTACAGCAAATGATGAAGCAGGCGCAGAAAATGCAGGAGCAGATGGCGCGCGAAATGGAAGCGTTGCGCGTTGATTCAACCGCAGGCGGCGGCATTGTCAAAGTCGAAATGAACGGCAACAAAGAAGTGCTGGCCATCAAAATTGATCCCGAAGCGGCGAGCGACATCGAAATGCTGCAAGATTTGATTGTTGCAGCAATTAACGAATGCGGTCGCAAAGTTGACGAAACGATGCAGGGACAGATGGGCGGCATGCTGGGTGGCCTGAACATTCCAGGATTGATGTAATTTTTGATTTTTGGTTTTGGATTCTGAGTTCTGCTCCAATCCAAAATCAGGAATCGAAAATTCAAAATTACAACTATGCTTGATTACGCAGAGCCAGTCACCAAACTGATTGATGAGTTCAAACGGCTTCCCGGTGTTGGCCATAAGTCAGCCCAGCGGCTGGCTTTTCATTTGCTCAAAGTCCCACTGGACGAAGCCGAGCGGCTGATTTCGGCCATCCGCGAAGTCAAAGAAAAGATCATTTTCTGTTCCATCTGCAATAACCT
>CAYLJQ010001112.1:0-1952 GCA_964383955.1 uncultured Heliomicrobium sp.
ATCCAGATCGGCATAGCTGGAAACCAGCGCCAGATCGAAAGCGCGCGGCGAACGAACGACATCGAAACCGGCTTCAAAGTCTACGATTTCGGAAATCTTCGACGGCAGCGCGCGCAGCATTTCTAAAAAGCCATCGCGGTCGGATTGCGAAACTTCAGGTTTGAATTTGAAAATAACGATATGACGGATCATTGAGTCTCCCGAATGAATTTGAAGATGTTTTAGTCAACTGCTGCGTCAACCACTTTTAGCTGACACGATTCGCGGTTATTCCAACTGTTAATTTCCAAACGGCACAACAAGCTGATTTCCTTGCCGACAGCCAATTTCGACTGATGTTCGGCGGCATTCCACCACAAAGCTTCGATCTGAATTTTTTCTCGTCCAATTTGCAGCTTCAGGTGTTTTTCTTTCAGGACTTGCGCCGAACGCAAAGGCAATCGCCGCAGCAAAAATAGCGGTTGCGGATTGCCCATTCCGTGCGGTTCCAATCTGAGTAACGATTTGGTTGTCGCAACCGTTGCGTCTCGCAAATCCAGCTGGGCGTCAGCGACCAAAGTTCGGCCCAACGCTTCATCGCTTAAAACTTCGGCAGCGTGATGGTTCAGCCGCCAGCGCATTTCTTCAATTTTTCCGGTTTCGACTGTGAACCCCGCCGCCATCGGGTGGCCACCATATTTCACTAAAATCTGCGACGCAGAATCCAAAGCCTCGACCATGTGAAAGCCGTTGATTGAACGTGCGCTGCCGTGCGCCAAACCATTTTCGATGGAGCAAATCAGGGTTGGTCGCCCCGTCATTTCGACAATTTTCGAACAGGCGATTCCAAGCACTCCACGATGAAACCCCTCTTCTTCCGTCCCGGAAAAGACCAGCACGCGTTCAAGATTTTCCTTTTGCTGCTCCAACGATTGTTTCAGTTTTTCGACCAAAACAAACTGAATGTGTTGCCGTTTGGAATTCATTTCGTCCAGTTGCAGCGCCAGTTGATTGGCTTCGTCTTCGCTGGCAGCATTAAAAAGCTTGAGCACCGTGTTGGCATGCGCTACTCGACCGGCGGCATTAATGCGCGGGCCAACTTTGAAGCCGATATCAAAAGGGGTAATCGGATTGCCCACATTCGACAGCTTCAGCAAAGCCCGCAGGCCCGGATTTGCGCTTGGCTGGCTGAGACCTTTCAGCCCTTGAGCAACGATGGCGCGATTTTCGCTGACCGCCAAATCCACCATATCGGCAATGGTTCCAATCGCAGTCATTTTGGCGAGGCTTGCGACAATGGCATCGCATTTGGGGTGATCTTCCAGCAGCGCCTGGGCCAGCTTTAAGGACACTCCGCAAGCTGCCAGATGCTTGTTTGGATAACCGACTCCCGACGAACCTTTGGGACAAAGCACGGCAAATGCGTCTGCCGGAACGTCTTCACCATCAGGCAAGTGGTGGTCGCAAATAATTAAATCAATTCCTGATTCGCGGGCTAGCCGGGCTTCGGCGTGAGATTTGATCCCGATGTCGGCGGTGACAATCAGGCTAAATCCTTCCTGGGCAGCCTTTTCGACGATTTGCTTTGATAGGCCGTAACCTTCCGTGAATCGATTTGGGATATAGCATTCAATTAAGCCATCGCCGCCCAGAAGCTTCAGCGTTTGAGAAAGAATGACGCTGGAAGTCGTTCCGTCTACGTCGAAATCGGTGACAATCAAGATCCGCTGGCGCTCCCGAATAGCGTGGCGAAGTCTTGCCACGGCTACACCCATATCTCGCAGCATCGAGGGCGGATGCAGGTCTGTTGAAAATTCCGGCGCAAGAAACTTTTTGACCTCCGGGGCGTGTGAGAAGCCGCGATTCAACAGGCAGCGAAGCAGAATTTCTTCCTCGCCGGTTTCTTCCTGCAAAGTTCGCAGCGACGACTGATCGCAATTTGCCAATTGCCACCGCGCGCCCGAAATTCCTCG
>CAYLJQ010001113.1:0-1950 GCA_964383955.1 uncultured Heliomicrobium sp.
AGACTTGGTCTGTCGCCAATCCCAAATCAATCGGGCGGGGGACAAAACGGCTTTGTGCTGGATCGAACTGCGCGATGGGTTCCGATTGTTGCGAACCATTTGCTTTGATTCGCAAGACGTAAGCCGCTGCCAAGCCTTGCCCGCTGGAATCGGCTGTGAACAATCCTGGCGCAACCGAAGCGATTTGAACTGCGGTTTGGGATGATTGGCCGTTTGAACTGGTGATAACAATCGAAGCGATTCCATTCGCTGTCCCTGCCGGAACCTGATAATTCACCTGTGTCGGCGAAACGAAAAAAAGCGGTGCCAGCCGTTCTGCGCCCAGCGAATCTCTGACCTTCACCGTCGTTCCTGCCAGCGAAGTCGGCAACGGAACTGTTGTGGCTCCCAAAGTTGCTGTCGCTAGATTGCTGCCAAACGCGGCAATGATGGATTCGGGCGCAAGCGTTACGCCGCGATAACTGGCGGCTGAAACGTGCGCCGCTGAATTCACTGCCATTTCGTAACAACCGATGTCGGCTGCCGAACCTTGTGGACGCGAAATTCCGTCAATGTCTTCGGAAACCGAAACAGTGGTTCCGGCATTCAGCGCAAGCGAGTCGGGTTTTAATCGGTAGTTATTGTTTACCAGGTCCGCAAATAGAGCTTCGGGCGTGGAAACGACGGAATGTTGATCCTGTCCGGCAGCTTGCCACGTCGAAAGTGTGATGAATGTGTCGCCATCGTCCCGGCTGAACCGATTGACGACGGTGTTGTAATCGCTTTGCAGCGCGGCTGTGCTGTAGGTCGTCACCGAACCACGCGTACCTGGATGGATGAAGATGTTATTTTTGACGATATTGCCGGTTGGTGACGCGACTCCATCAGCGGGAGGGATATTCAAACACCATCGTCCGTTCGAAGCCTGAATGACAGTGTTGTGCAACACTTGATTGCGGCTGGAACCTGCCGCCGCGTCAATTGCGTAAAGGGAAATTCCCGAAGCGTGATTAGCGTACAGCAAATTGTTGCGAATGATGCTGTCCGACAACCCGTCGCAGTTGATGCCTGAGCCTCCGCCTACGCCGTTTTCCCAAATCACATTTTTTTCAATCAAGCCGAACGAGATGATGCCGTCGCCGCCTTGTGACAGATCGCCATTGATGTGGATGCCTGCATTTGCGTTGTGGTGAAGCCTGTTGCCGCGAATCGTTGGATAATCGGCGCTGTTGCTGTGATACAAACCGTGTTCGCTATTGAATGACAATTCGTTGAATTGCAGCGTCGGGTGATCGCTAAATCCCAGAAAGATTCCGTCGCCGCGCACGCTAGTTGAACCGTTGTTGTGCGAATAACAATTTTGGACGGTGATGTAGTCTGTGTTGCGAAGGTCTGTGCCGTGGCGAGGCGCTCCGCTGATTTCGAAACCGTCAATGATCCAGTAACTGACGCGCGAATCGAAGTTTTCGATTTCGATCAGGCTTTGATGGCGATTGGTTGAAGCCAGCGAATTAATCAGCGGGCGAGCGCCAGCATCGGCTTTCAGGGTGATTGGCAAACTGGCTGTGCCGGATTTGCCGATGCGGCAACCGGCGTAAGTTCCGGCGCGAACGATGATGACATCGCCCGGCACAACGGCGTCAACCGCTTTTTGCAGCGTCGCCCACGGTTGAGCCGCCGTTCCCGGATTGTTGTTATTTCCTGTTGTGGCTACGTAATACGTCGCCGCAAAAACTTCCCCACCTGCGCCAAACAGCATGGCGCAACAAACCAGACGAATTATGTACTTCATAAAATTGCATCAGGCGGGGGAGTAAATTGACAAAATTACCCCATCGAACTGGTGCGTTCCGGTTTGATCTTGTAAATCACGCGGACTTCGCTGGGCTGACGGAAAGGATATACATCCTGCCCCAAATACTTTTTGGCCATTTTGTTGATGTGGTCGTCCGCGCCATCAGTTGTGCGTTC
>CAYLJQ010001114.1:0-1950 GCA_964383955.1 uncultured Heliomicrobium sp.
TCAAAAATGCGAATGGCGGACTTCAGATTGAGCGAATACAGAAAATTGAATTCAATAAGGGTGACAAAGTCAAAATCGTTTATCACTTAACCAATTCACGGCTGAAATCCATTGGCGGGGGAAATTCCGAAGGTTGCATTGTTAAGGGAATCACAATGCAACCCAGCCAGGAATTTCTATTTCCTGTGGATTCACCTGTGTTCAAAAAGAATCATTCTCTAGAAGTGATGTTCAGATATGTCGGCGAAAAGCCCGTCCTCCATGCACCACTGCTGCCACACAAGACTGTTTTTGCTTTTAACAATATTCCGCAAGAAGCGATCAAAACATCCAAGTAACTCATGAAACTTATTGACCTAAGAAGCGACACCGTCACTAAACCCACTGCCGCTATGCGCCGCGCGATGGCCGACGCCGAAGTCGGCGATGATGTTTACCTGGAAGATCCGACCGTCAACCGTTTGCAGGAACGCGCAGCGGAACTATTTGGCAAAGAAGCCGCGCTGTTTGTTCCCTCCGGCACGATGGGAAACCAGATTTGCATCAAACTGCATACTCGCCCCGGAACCGAAGTCATTGTCGAAGCGCGCGCGCACATTCTGGATTACGAAATGGGTTCGGCGGCGGTTATTTCCGGCGTGACCTTGCGGCCTGTGCGCGGAGAAGATGGAATCCTGAACTGGGATTTAATCGCTCCGGCGCTTCGCCTGAATGCGCCCTATTATGTGACGCCAACTTCGATGGTGGCGCTGGAAAATTCGCACAACATGGCGGGCGGAGCCGTGATGCCGCTTTCGGTTTCCAACCGGATTTGCGACGAAGCTCATGCGCTGGGATTGCCGGTTCACCTGGACGGAGCGCGCATCTTCAATGCGGCTCTGGCGTTGAACACCACCGTTACCGAAATCGCCCGGCCATTTGATTCCGTGATGTTCTGTTTGTCGAAAGGCTTGGGTGCGCCGGTCGGTTCGATGATTGTTGGCAAAAAAGACTTCATCAAAGAAGCTGTCAGCATTCGCAAAATGCTTGGCGGAGGAATGCGGCAAGTCGGCGTGCTGGCGGCGGCGGGAATGATCGCGTTGGAAGAATCGCCAAAGGCTCTGGTTGAAGATCACGCCAACGCCAAACGCCTGGCGGAAGGTTTGGCAGAACTTGGCGGCGTCAAAATTGATCCCGAACGCGTGCAAACCAACATCGCCATTTTCGACATTGCGGCGACAGGAATCACGACCGCGCAAATGTCTGCGGAATTGAAAGCGCGCGGTGTGTTGGCCAATGGCATCAGCCCGCGCGACATGCGAATGGTCACGCATTACGACGTCAGCCGCGAAGACATTGAACAGACGATCAAAATTACAAAAGAAATTCTGGGATAAGAACTCGGTGGAAAGAAAACCAATCATCGCCATTGACGGCCCCGCTGGTGCGGGTAAAAGCACCATCGCCAAGACACTGGCCAGACGGCTGGGTTATTTGTTTATCAACACTGGAGCGATGTATCGCGCTGTCGCCTGGAAAGCCTTGCAGCTTGGCGTTTCGCTGGAAGACAAAGATCGAATTGGAAGGCTGGCCGAAGATTCGTTGATCGAATTGACCGGTTCGGTTGATGCGATGCACGTTTTAATTGATGGCCACGACATTACTGAAGAAGTTGTTAAACCATTGATTAGCCAAGCGGCCTCAGTGGTTTCGGCGATTCCAGCAGTCAGGCGAGCGCTAGTGGCACGACAGCAGGAAATGGGGAAAGCTGGTGGCGTAGTTATGGAAGGCCGAGACATCGGCACACAAGTTTTCCCGGATGCCGAAATCAAAATCTATCTGGATGCCACCAGCGACGCCCGCGCCCAGCGACGCTTTGACGAAGACTGCGCGCGCGGCATTGCGGTCGCTTCTTTCGATCAAATGAAATTCGAGATCGAAGAGCGCGACCATCGAGACAAAACCCGCGAG
>CAYLJQ010001115.1:0-1949 GCA_964383955.1 uncultured Heliomicrobium sp.
GAGACGGTGCACTCTTTTTATTGACCTCGGCAACGAAGGTCAGACGGTACGTGTCTCCTCTGACGCTCACAATTGCGGGGGCGACAGTGCTGGCGGCAGCGGCGTATCCAATGGCATCGCGATTAGTGCGCGATAAATGGATGCGGCGTGGAGGCACCGGCACTTTGCAGGGCGGGTCGCTGTCTCCGTTGCTGGCTAATATCTATTTGCATCCCTTCGACCAAGCCTTGCAACGGCACGGAGCGCATTTGGCGCGATACGCAGACGATTTCGTCATTGCAGCACGCGACGAACCGAGCGCCCATGCTGCCTTGGAACTGGCCGCCCGTGAATTGCAGCGGTTGCGGCTAACTCTGCATCCGGCCAAAACCTGGATTCGGCGTTTTGATCAAAACATTGAATGGCTGGGGTACCGCTTTCATCCGCATTTGGTTGCCGCCGCGCCTGCTCCGGAAGATGAACGCTTGCCCTTGGCCACGTGGTGGCGCGGAGCCAAAGACGCCATTCGGCAGGCTCCCGCACACATTACTCCAGCAGCATCTCGGCTGGGCGAGCGCGCCAAAGCCGAAGCCAGTGCGCGCTGGCAACAATTGAAAACCTTTGCACGGCGTAAATCTCAGGGAGGCAGCGCATGAACACAGATCCGGTCATCACGCACCTTGATCTGATTGCTCGCGCATTGGAATCAATGGGGTACGGCGTGGAAGTAGATTACACAGACGCAACCATCATCGTCTGGCTGGAAAACTGGCCTGCTCTGGTCAAAGTCAAAACACAACAAACCAAATCGGAGGAATAGGTTATGTCAGTTCTTTATGTCACCGAACAAGGTTCGACCATTCGCTTCATCGGCGGACGCATCATCGTCCGCAAAGAAAAGAAAGTCTTGCAGGAAGTTCCGGCTTTCAAATTGGATCAGATTGTTGCCATCGGTAACGTGATTCTGACCACCAGTGCCGCGACGTTTTGTATGCGCCAAGGCGTAGACGTGGCGTTTCTGTCTACGACCGGAAAATACAACGGACGATTACAACCCGAATTTGCCAAAAGCGCAGTGTTGCGGCAACGGCAATACGAACGAGCCAACGATGCCGAGTTTTGTCTGCAAACTTCGACTGCGATAGTCGCCGGAAAGATCAAAAACATGTTGGCGATGATCCGCCGCCAGCGCCGGTTGCGCGATGGAGCCGCAGAAACAGGGCGCACGCCAATTCAGATGCTGGAAAATCTGTTGCCCAAAGTCGCTGTGGTCAAAGACATTGAATCCCTCCGTGGATTTGAAGGGACGGCAACCGCAGAATACTTCAAAGCTTTTCGCGCCGCCTTGAAAGCGGATTTTGACTTCCCTGCCCGCGTCTATCACCCGCCCGCCGACGAAGTCAACGCGATCTTAAGTTTGGGATACAGCTTGGTTTACAACAACTTGCACGGAATGGTGAACTTGGTCGGGTTGGACCCGTACATGGGATATTTTCACCGCCCGCGTCACGGCCACGCTGCCATCGTCAGCGATCTGATGGAAGAGTTTCGCCCGGTCATCATTGACCGCTTGATTCTGACCACATTGAACAAACGCACGTTGACCAAAGCCGATTTTTATACCGACGACCAGGGCCGCATTCGCCTGATGCCTGCTTCGCTGAAACGATTTTTTGCGTTGTATGCCGCGGCACTGGCCGAACCCGTGTATTACGCGCCGCTGAACATTCGCACCACGTACCGCCAGTTGTTTGAATACCAAACGCGGCATCTGGCCCGCGTGCTGTTGGGCGAAGCAAGCGGTTACCAACCATTCGACGCGGAAGCGGCAGCCGGTTTCAAAGAGCGCAAGGAGAAGCAGACTGGAGAAGAAACGGAATGAAGGAGGGACAGAGAGATTGAGGGAACGAGGGAAGAAGGACTCGTAAGAAAGACGAAAAGAAATCCTCAGGCTTCCCTACATCACTCCT
>CAYLJQ010001116.1:0-1945 GCA_964383955.1 uncultured Heliomicrobium sp.
GTCCCCAAACTGCCAGATCTTTAGGCAAATTGTCCTGCTGACCGGCCGCTTCAAACAGCGACATCAACAGCCAGAAAACCAGGCCAATGCCGACGCTGACGGCGACGCTGAGCAGAGGGCTGAAATTTCTGCCACGTTTGGTCAATGCAAAGGGAATGGCCAGCACTGTCAACGTCAGGCAGGAAAAGGGAAATGCCAGACGGCGCTTCAAATCCAGTTGAGCCGCCGTAATCGAAGCCCCAACGCTTTTCAACTGGCCAATGTAAGTTTTCAATTCTTCGGAATCCATCTTGCTCGATTCGTTGACCGTGCGCTTGAAAATTCCGATACCGTCTTCAATCTTGATCGGCTGGGGAGAGTCTGTCAGGGAAATCCTCGTCACGGTCAAATCCGGGTTAATGGTTTCAGCCCAGCCGCCGCTTGCAACCCAGGTCAATGCTGTTGATTGCGCGGCTTGATTGAAGTGCAAGGATTTTTCAAGCAAGTGAGTTGTCGGTGTCAGGATATAAGCAGAAGCATTGATCAGACTATTGTCGTTTTCTACGCGCTGGTAACTGTAAATAGTATTGTTCTTTCCAATCACCCATTTTTTACCAAATGCGATGGTGGTTTGCTCCATCTGCCTGCCTTTGATTTTGTTGTAGCGAAAATCCTGCTCTCGATTGGTGTGCGGCAGTAAGAAATCTGACATGAACCAAAGAAAAATCCCGATGCCAACCACAGCCATCATCAGCGGCACAACCGTACGCAGCTTGCTCAAGCCAGCACTGGAAAGAGTCACAAGCTGATTGCTACGCGCCAAAACGCTGCATCCGGTAAGAACACCCACCAACAACGCAAATGGCGAAACCTGATAAATGAACTGAGGTGAAAGGTATCCCAGATAAGTCATGGAATAACCAATCGTTGTTCCGGTCTTGCTCATTGCAGGGATCAAGTCGAACAGTGTGAAAACCAGAGAAGTCATGACCAGCGCGCTGACCGCGATCAAGTAGTATTTGAACACTTCGCTGATTAACAGGTAGTTGACCAGATTGAACGGATTAAGCGTGGGAAAGCTGAATTTCGTTTTTTGATTTACCTGCCCAAGTGAAGTCGCGCTGCTAGTCGCCAGATTCGATTGTTTCGACGGGATAAGTTTAGAGAGTAGCGGAAGCCTGAAAGGACGTTTGTTCGAGACAAACGCATAAAGGACATACCCTCCGAAAAACAAATTCGAGAACCAGACTCCCAGCCAGGATGGAACCTTTCCTGACACCGCTAAGTTCTGCCCAGCAACCAACAGCAAATAAAAAAGCATCGCCAGAAACAACACGACAACCGTTGTGCGAGGCTTGCTGGCCAATCGCCGCCCCTGTAAAGCAACGATGAACGCCAGCAGGGTTAGTGTGATGCAGGCGAAGGGAAATGCGAAACGCCTATGCCATTCTATATTTGCCTGGCGCTGGTCTTTGGGATTCGGAGCGTTTTTAGCCTGTCGCGTTACCTCCCCCAAAGTCATTTCTGATAATGGAACATTGGCAACCGAACTGTTTTCATCATTATTGCCTTGCTCGGTGAACTTGATGGAGGCCCGTTCCGAAGCGGAAGCGGCGTTGACTGATTGCGATCCATTGGCGACTTTGCTTTCCACAGAGATGACTTTGAGTAATTCGACTTCCAGTCCCAGCCTTTGTCCATCTTCGCCTCCCGTAATCCTGAGTTGTCCTTTTTCAGCGGTGATTAGCCGTGCAAGATCACTGTCGGATTCCTGTCTCAGTAAAAACACTCCCAGCCATTCGCCGGTTTTTTGGTCAATGTCTCGAATATACAGCAGGGAATTGGGAAATCTGGTGATAAATCTTCCGGCAGTGATTTGTGCGTTCGCTTCCTGGACCAGAACCCTGGTTCTCAAGCCTTTCAATTTCTTTAACGCGCGGGGGGCAACTTCTGCCAGGAGGTAAGA
>CAYLJQ010001117.1:0-1944 GCA_964383955.1 uncultured Heliomicrobium sp.
TCTCCGCGATTGGTAATTGCCCAAGTGTATTTTTTATTGAGTTCGATGGCACGAGTGAAGTCGGCTAGGGCTTCCTCGTACTTCTCCATCAGTCGGTAGGTCTCTCCACGGAGGGCTATCACCCCGTCTTTCTCATTGATTTCGATAGCCCGGTTGAAGTCGGCCAATGATTCTTCGTACTTTTGCATCTGCTGATACGTCAAACCGCGAGTAGCTATGGCTACAGCATGTTTTTCATCAATATCAATAGCTCGACTTAAGTTGGTTAGGGCTTCGGCATTTTTATCCTGAAAATAAAGCATATAACCTTTAAGAGCATTGATCTCGCATTGAGCGATCAAGGTCAGGTCATTTCGCCGCTCAATCAGCTCGAGTCTTTCAATCACTAGCTTATACTCGTCTTTATCGTATGCTTGGTAGAGTTCCGATAAGGTATTGGCTAAATCACGAATCATTTGAGACGCTTTTTCGCGGCCGCTTTGTTGGCAACACTTTGCAATCTCTTCAGCAAATCCAATACGCCAACGAAAAGCATGAAGAAATGCGTTTACTGCTTCGTGGTGGTTTCGATCAGGTTGCGCACTGATGAGTTGGTAGATGCGCTCGCATTCCAGTTTGCGCCAGGTTTCACTCTCATAGGCAGCTTTGCCTTCAAGCTTCAGTTCTGTCTGTTGGCTGGCAAAGTAATCTGCCAGTCGAGTATGAGTCTCCGTCAAAAGCCTGGGAAAGTGTTTTTCAGATGACGCAGCATCAGTTCTCGCAACTTATCGTGATAGAACCATCCACGTTCTGTGTTGGAACGAATATAGCTTTGAGATGAAAGCCATCCGAAGTTAGCATTGGCATTGCTGCCGAGCGCCGCGCTGACAATATCCAGATCGAATTGGCGTGGTACGGCAGCAAGCAATGCTGCCTGGCGGCGATCTTCCTGCGGCGTCCATTGCAGAAATCGTTCAACAGCGTCTTTGCTCACATCGGGAAGCGGTGAGTCCGGTTGAGGATTTGTTGCCGCCAGCAGTTCAACCAGAACAGCCAAACCGCCCGTATCTTCGTGAATCTGTTCAACCAACCGCTCGTCAGTAATTCCGCGACTGCTCAGATATTCCCGCGTTTCTTCAGGCGTAAATGGTTCAAGTGACATGTGGCAGAGGTCGCCAACCAAGTCTGTCCAGTGTTGCTCAAGCTTTTCTCTCCCGGCGATGACAAATGTCAGGTTGGTGTTGAAATCGCCATACTCGAAATTGAAAAGCTTCAGTAGCCAGGATTCCAGCGATTCGCTTGTCCGTTCAAAAACATCAAACATCAAAACCAGCCGCCGATTTTCCGTCACTTTAGCAAGCAACTCTAAAAACAACGGAGTCAGAATTTTTTCCGGCTCGCGCAACAAACGAACTTCGTCTTTGTTGCCCCAACGGTCCATTGCGTAGTTGAAGAATTGCGACAACGTCTCACCCGTCGCTTTTTCATCTACATGTTCCAGAAACGGTGAAGCTCCTGGTATACGGCGAGCTGACTTGATGGCGAAATCGCTGACGCCACGCGCAATCAAATCAATCGCGCCACGTGGAGCTTTTGGATCGGCTTCGACTTCCTGCCGGAGCTTTCGGTATTCCTTGTATCGTTCATCAAAACCATTGTGGGTAATTTTGAGTTCAGCCAGTTTTTCGGCGATGTGCCCCATCGCGTAAGCTGGCGAAGTATGCGTATCGTCGCAGGTGACGAAAACGGCATTTTGTTGGCTGGCGATATTCCCGAATTGTTTGAGCAAAGTGCTTTTGCCTACGCCGCCTTCACCTGTCACCGAAAAAGCCATGATCGGATCGTGTCGGTGAAAATTTTCTTCAAACTGTCGAAGTTGTTCGCTCCGTCCGACGAAGTTTTCTTTACGGCGACTCTCGCGCATTTCTTTACGCGATTTAGGTTTTACGTTCATCCGCTAACCCC
>CAYLJQ010001118.1:0-1944 GCA_964383955.1 uncultured Heliomicrobium sp.
GGCACTGGCTTTTTCCAGTTCATCCTGATTAATCAAACCACGCCGCAAGGCTTCAAAATAAGCTCGCGTACGGATATTAAAAGCCAGTTTGTCATAATTTTCATCCGGCGTGCCCGTGGCATCAGTGATCAGAAGCTTTTCGTACAAAGTGGTCAGGCGGCTTTCAACTCCGCGTAAACTGAGATGACACTTCCGTGCAATCGCCCAATTCGATAAGCCAAGTGCCAGATAATAGAGTGCTTCGGCTTCAAAATCTGTCAATAGCGGCTGGGTAAAGGCATCTTTGAAATTGGGATCAATCATGTCTGCGCCGTCTTCAAGAACGGCGGCAACAAACCGAAGGAAGCGATTTTCCGGGTTATTTTTGTCAATAAATCCGTAAGCAGGAGGCGGCTGCACTGTCCGCACGATTTTGCGAATTTCGTTGATGTAAATTTCGTGCGGAAATTGTGTCCAGAAAATAATCCGGGCTTCGGGGAATCCCTTCCAGATCGCTTTGGCTGCCTTGACGCCCGACAAAGCAGGCATCTGAATATCCAGCACGCACAGCTGTGGACGCTCCGCCAACGCCAGCTTGATAACCGTTTCGCCGTCAGCGGCTTCCAAAATGGGCTTGTAGTCTGTGAATTCGCGCTCCAGAAGTTCACGCAGATACGCGCGTTGAGCAACATTGTCTTCAGCAATCAAAATAGCCATGTGGCGATCTTATGCGCGGCAAGCGTTTACGGCAACGTGGAATTCCACAAGCAGTTAGCCGGACAACCCAGTTTGTGAGCGGAGCACATCTTGACAGATCAAAGTTCGGCTCATATATTTTGCTCGCTTTCATTGGGAGGTCGTCTAATGGTAAGACTGCGGACTCTGGATCCGCCTATCGGGGTTCGACTCCCTGCCTCCCAGTCAACTCGTAAGAAAGGGCTACGCGACCCGTAGCCCTTTAGCTTTTCAAATCATTTTTACCGGCATCTTCCATAGCGATAATTTTAGGCTCGTCAGGCCAAACAAAAAGGAGCACTTCCCTTTGTCAAATACTCGCAACACAAAAAAAGGGCGCGGCTACGTTCCCAAAAGCGCAGCCGCAACAAAAAAATCTGGTGACAAAACAAATACAGTTCTTTGGTTATTGATCGCCGCCATCGTTGTTGGTTTCGGAGTTTATTGGGGATGGTTTCGGGGTTCAGGGGGAGGCAGTGAAATTACAACTGCTTCCGGCTTGAAATATGTGGACCGTCTCGTGGGCGGTGGCGCAAGCCCGTCTCCAGGAAAACAGGTTACGGTTCACTACACTGGCACCTTGGAAAATGGGAAAAAGTTTGACAGTTCAGTTGATCGCGGCCAGCCGTTTACCTTTGCCATTGGCACCGGACAGGTCATCAAAGGCTGGGATGAAGGTGTGATGTCCATGAAAGTCGGGGGCAAGCGCAAACTGATCATTCCATCAAATCTGGGGTATGGACCAAGAGGAGCTGGCGCGGATATTCCGCCTAATGCGACCTTGATTTTCGAAGTGGAATTGCTGGATGTAAAGTAAGGTGATTCTTGCTGACCAGTTTCGTGAGTTGGGATAAGGCAAGCTCTCAACTCCGAGACCCTTTCCCCACAGGCAGCCCCACATGGAACATTTGAACTCACTGACGCTGGCGATCTTTGCCCCCATTCTCATCCTGGTCGGCATTTTAGGCTTCGTGATTCCCGCCAACAAAAGCCTAACCAGCGGGGCAACTTCATACAACATCTTTCACATTGCCTTCGGTATTGTCGGAGTCATTATTATGCTGTCGGGCTACGAAGGCGCGATCAGAATGTTTAATATCGGCTTTGGGTTGATTGATCTTTATCAAGCTGTCGCTAGCTTTGCCAATCTCTTTCCTAAGCAATACTTCAAATGGACGCGCGTTGACGACATTCTTCACGTAGTGATCGGAGCAATTCTGGTTCTGATCG
>CAYLJQ010001119.1:0-1941 GCA_964383955.1 uncultured Heliomicrobium sp.
GCAAGTCCGCCGGAGTGCGGCGATTCCAGTGATACCGTCCGCGCAAATACAACTGATACGCTTCACGCACGGCCTGTTCGTTGGCGGTCAAATCCAATTGCAAGCGCTGGGAAACTTCGCGCGTGATTTCTACCAGCAATGCCATTAAATCGCCGGGCTTTCGTTCGTATTTTTGTCCCCAAATGTAACTATTGTCTTTGGCGTCCACCAGTTCCAGATTGATGGCAACCATTTCTCCGCGCCGGCTGATGCTGCCGGTCAACACAACGGGAACCTGTAATTCCTGGCCGACGACGCGCGGGTCAGGCGGCGGGGCGGAGCCAGTGAGTTTGTAGCGCAACACGGAGCTCATGGAGCGGACTTTCAGTTTTGGAATATGCGACAGGTTTTGAATCAAACCTTCATTGAATCCATCCGCCAAAAAATCTGTCAACGGCTCAGCGCTTAGCCGCGCCATCGGCAGCACCGCAATCGAATCTGTCAGGCGGGGTTTGGGTTTCAGCCACTGATAACCGCCGAAACCGATCAGCGCCAGCAATACCAGCGAGGTCAACAATACTGTGCGTTTGTTGCGTCGAATTTCGCCGATCAAAAACTCGGCGCTGGAAATCGGACGTGTTTGATCTATGAATTCCGTGTCGTAACTGATCGTCACCTGCGCGCTGTTTCCGCGATGGCTGCCGGTGGTTTTGCCGCTTCCGCTTTTTCGCAAGCTGCCGCTGCTGCGACGGAACGACACGCTTTCCTCGCTCAGCGAAGTCGTGCGGTTTTGCCGGGCTTGTTCCGCTTTGAATTCAATTTGCTGTTTTAACCGTTTCAGGTCGTTCAGCAATTCCTTTGCAGTTTGGTAGCGGGATTCGCGGTCTTTTGAAAGCGCCTTTGAAACGATCCACTGCAATTCGGGCGGAGCGCCAGGCAGAATTCCGCCAATTGAAGCGGGTTCGGAATCCAGCACCGCCGCCATCACATCGCTCATTGTGTCGCCGCGGAAGGGTTTGTGGCCGGTGGCCATTTCGTAAATGACGCTGCCCAGGCTGAACAAATCGCTGCGCGAATCAACTCTGTGGCCGCGCGCCTGTTCCGGCGACATGTAACTGACCGTTCCCATAATCACGCCGGGCGAAGTGTCACGCAGCGGTTTGGTCGTCGCTTCCGGGTTGACATCTTCGTCCGAATCAAACTTTTCGGTCAGCTTTGCCAAACCAAAATCCAGCACCTTCACGTATCCGTCCGGCCGCAGCATGATGTTTTCCGGCTTGATGTCGCGGTGAACAATTCCGGCGGCATGCGCTGCCGTCAGGGCGTTGGCAACCTGAATCGCCACATCCAGCACATCCACCAAATCCATTCGGCCCAGCGCCAATCGCTGATTGATCGTTTGCCCTTCGACAAATTCCGTGGCGATGAAGTGCGTGGCGTTGTCGTGGCCGATTTCGAAAATGGTGATGATGTTGGGATGGTTCAGCGCCGAAGCGGCGCGCGCTTCCTGTTCAAAACGGTGCAGTCGTTCTTCGTCGGAGGTGTAATGGGTCAGCAATAACTTCAGCGCCACACGCCGCCCCAGGCGCGTGTCTTGCGCCAGATAAATCTCGCCCATGCCGCCGCTGCCAAGCTGCGAAAGGATCACATATTGATTGAATCGAATACCGGAAGCGATTGCCATCGCTAAACGAATCTCCTGGAAGTTGATGACCGGAACCGCAGTCTACCATCGCTCGGTTTGCCCGTCACGAACGGACAAACTTTTCGGACGGCAAAAAGTGTCACAATGCTTGTAGCTGCTCCTCTGCTGTTGAAATTACGATCCCCGCCGTCAAAAGCATTTCAACTCACAACTTAAAAAGGAAGGATAGAGAATGAAACTCATCGCTTATATTGTAAGCATTGCGCTTCTTTTGAACGCTTGCCCGGCGATTTATGCTCAGGAAACGCCGCCCAAAC
>CAYLJQ010001120.1:0-1935 GCA_964383955.1 uncultured Heliomicrobium sp.
CCGCCCTGCACGGGAACGTTCCAAATATCCCAGTCGTCGGACAGCAGCACCGAAGCGCCGTCTTTTGTCCAACCGATAACATTGGTCGGAGGCTTGACGACGTTGTGATCGTCTTCCTGATCCCAAAACACGGAAGGAACTTTTTGTGTGATGTTCGTCGCCTGTCCCGAAGCCATGTCGTAGACAAAGAAATGTCCATCATCGTGGTATAGAAACCGCGTGCCATCCGGCGAAGGGCTGGAGTTCCAACGATTCTTTTTCACAGCCAATTTGCGCGCGCCGGTTTTCAGGTCAACCACGTAAATGTCTTGATAGCGGCGACCATCCAGGCTGCCCATCGTTTCGTATTCGCGGTTGTCGAACCCAATGCCGAATTTTTGTTTCGGTGCGGCGGTCACAGTGCGAACATCTGCATCGGCCAAGCGAATGAATTTTTTGTCAGCGATGCGATACGTCGCCAGATAGCTGAAATTTTTGTCGCGGGGTTCTTCGACCTGCTGTTGCGATTGCAGCCGGCCATCTTTCCAATGCCACAAAACCAGGTCTGGTTTTTCCGGCTCGTCTTCTTGCGGACGACGCATCGCAGCCGCAGGCGCGCCAGCGGGCGGTTCGGGTTTGTCACCGCCTTTTTTCCTTTTGACTTCGTGGATTCCGAACATCAATCCGCTGAAATCTTCCGTCCAGGTTGGCGGACGATTCGGGCTGATGGTCACCCCGGCGGGAAACTCTTTGTCTTCGCGAGGATCAAAAACGGTTTTCTGCGGCGCGCCTTTGGCAAAGCCATTGATCGCGACAACGCTGTACAGTTTGTCTTCAAACCCTTTGTCTTCGACACCTTTGACAGCGGCCAGCGCTTCGCCTTTTTCCGACCAGTTCAACCCGCGATAAACGGCTTTGTCGTTATCCAGAGGCAGCACCGCTCCGTTTGCCATGTTGCGCGCTTGAATGCCGTTGCCGATTTTTTCATTGGCGTCAATCGTCCAGGCCAGCCAATCGCCTTTCTTGTTGAATGCGAAGTCGGCCACGTTGCCAATGTTCAGTTCATTGCTGGTCGCCAGTTCGTGAAGAATCAAATCCGAACCTGTTGCGCGTTCCGGTGCAGGGGTTCCTGCTGCGCCAGGTGCAGCCGCGCCGGCTGGCGGTCCGGCTGGCGCGTCGGCTCCGTAACGATGCAAAGCAATCCAGGCAGAATTTTCGGCAGCAAAACTAAAACGGCGAATCTTTTCAAATTCGATCTTCTTTTCGGTGGCCAGGTTGACCAGCGCGACCTTGTTTTGCAGCGGCTTGCGCTCTTTTCTCAGCCGTTTGCCTTCCTTGAAGGTCGGTGAAATCGTGAAGGCAAACCATTTCGAATCGTCTGAAAACGCGACATCCGCCGAACCGCCGCCACCCAACAACCCCGGAGGGCCGCCAAACCCTTGCGATTCGCCAATTGGAAAGCGCCATTCTTTGCCGTCGCTGATGCGGCGTAAAACCAGTTCGCTGTCGCCTTCATTCGGCGTCAGCTTGTGCGCAAACCATTGCCCGTCGGTTGAAACCGTCGGCGAAGCGATGCGTTTCCAGGCCAAACTATCTGCCAGTTCAATCGGACGCGGCGCTTTCACGGGTTGGGCTTGCTGAGCAGCGGCTTGCCCTGAAGCGTTAAACGGCAAAGGCGAAGCGGCTGCCAAAGCCACTAGCAAAACTACAAATGCGGCGAAATACTTTTTCGTCATATCTGGCCTCCTGATTTTGGGTTGGAGAATTCCGGGTTCTTCGTCTCGTAGAGACGGCTGACTTTAGGCAGGTCGTTTACGGCCTGCTCAGCAATACAAATGATCGTTCGTCGCGTAGCGACGGGTGAATTTGCTTGAATTCACCCGTCGCTACGCGACGCGGAAATTTTTTTTTTATAACGCGCATGCCGTAAAACACCTGCCGAAAATAAAAAGCCGC
>CAYLJQ010001121.1:0-1934 GCA_964383955.1 uncultured Heliomicrobium sp.
CTCCGGCGCAGAAAGAAGACCTGATCGCTTTCTTGAAATCGCTGACCACTGACAAGTGCAACGTGACCGAACCAAAATTGCCCTAAACGGCAGTGCAAAAATAGACAGACAGGATTGACAGGATTCTGCAGGATGAACCCATCTTGAAGAATCCTGTTTTTCCTGTAAGGTTTGTCTTGAATCGCAATATGACCCAAGCAGTATTACAACCTGAATCCACTGACCGAATTCGCTCCGAATACGACGCCATTCGCAATGCCGTCGGTTTGATTGATTTTTCGTCGGCAGGGAAATTGAAGTTGAGCGGCAAGAATTCCATTCAGTTTTTGAATGGTCTGGTCAGCAACGACGTTAAAACTTTGCAGCCGGGTGATGGCATTTTGGCGACGTTTCCGACTTTGCAGGGCAAGTTATCGTCGCTCTGCCGAATTTACAACACTGGCGAGCACCTACTGATAGAACTTGATGCCATCAATCGAGAGAAGATTTTCAAGAATTTGAGCCGCTTCGTCCCAGCGGGCGAGTTTTTCGTCACAGATGCCAGCGATGCTTTGGCTTTGGTTTCGCTTTGTGGGCCACGTTCTGCTGAATTGGTCGAAGCCTTGGCGGCGCACCCAATTGAAACTGCTGATCTGAAAATCAGCAAACATCGAATCGCTGAAACCGAAGTTTGGGTTGCCAATCACCGTCGCTGCGGCGAAATGGGTTTTGACCTGTTTGTTGAAACAGAAGCCGCAGCAAATGTGCGCCAGGCAATTTTGAATGTTGGCCAATCTTTTGGCATCCACGAAGTCGGTGACGCCGCTTTTGAAATTGCGCGCATTGAAGACGGTGTTGCCCGTGAAGGCATGGATGCAGGAGAGGATTACATTATTCTTGAGTCCGAACTGGAAGCGGCTGTCAGTTATACCAAAGGCTGCTACCTGGGGCAGGAAGTGATCGCCAGAATTCATTGGCGCGGACAACCGGCGAAACGGCTCCGCGGCTTTGTGATTGAAGCGGATTCTTTGCCACCAAGAGGAACTGAATTGTTTGCTGCTGAAGGCCAGATGGCTGGACGCCGCGCAGGCGAAATCACCAGCAGCACTTTCAGCTTTGCATTGAATCAGAAGATCGCACTTGGGTACGCGCACCGCTACTGTCTGGAAGCAGGAACGGAATTTATCTTGAAACAAGGCGAAGCTGAACTTGGCCGCGCGCGTTTGGTCGAGTTGCCGATTCGCAAAAAATAGAAAATGGAAGAACAACCGAAAGCAGAATTGGACTGGAATCTGGAATCCGCCGAAATGGCTTATAGCGTGATTGCTCGGTACGTCGAACACACGCAAATTTCCGGCATTCTGATCGCGGTGATGGCCAGCGCGCTGGGCGAAGAGCGGGTTTCGCCCATTGTCGAAAGCGGCCACTGGCAGAGCTTTATGGCCAGCAAACGCGATCTGGCGGATGCCAAAGCCGATATTGAGCGGCTGACGGTGTTGATTGAAACGCTGCGCAACCAATCCGGCCAACCCAATTCTTGATGGAGTTATCACTATGCCCACTTATGGAATCATTACTGCTGAAGAGTTGAAATCCCAAATGGATTCGGGAGAAAAGTTTCGCCTGATTGATGTGCGCGAACCCCATGAGTACGACCACGCCAAAATTGCCGGTGCGGAGCTGAAACCGCTAGGCCAGATTATGCTCTGGTCGCAGGAGCTTTCTGATCAAGATGAAGCAATTGTTTTGCACTGTCATCACGGCATGAGGTCGGATCGCGCCTGCCAGTTCCTGGCTGCACAAGGTTTCAGCAATCTGAAAAACCTGATCGGCGGCATTGATGAATGGTCCTTGAAAGTTGATCCCAGCGTTCCCAGATACTGATGAAAGATTTGCCCGAAGGATTCCTGCACGGGATTCAGCTTTTCAACGCAAGCAGGTTCTTCGAATGTCAC
>CAYLJQ010001122.1:0-1933 GCA_964383955.1 uncultured Heliomicrobium sp.
CGAGCCTGAGCAAATGGACAGTCTCTGGGCGCGAGGCTGGCGTCATTTCGGCGAATACTTTTTCCGCTACTCGATTGCCTACCACAACGATGGAGCGCAAACGGTGATTCCGCTGCGAATTGACTTGGCCAAATTCCAACTTTCGCGCAGCCAGAAACGCGCGTTGAATCGAAACCGTCACTTAACAGTCACGGTTCGTCCGTCATTCATTGACGAATTCAAGAAGCAGCTTTTTCATCGGCACAAACGGCGTTTCAATCACAACGTGCCCGATTCGATTCTGGACTTTATGTCTGACCGTCCGGCAGAAGTTCCCTGCACAAACCGAGAAATCGCTGTGTTTGCAGAGGAAAGGCTCATCGCTGTCAGCTTTTTGGATATTGGCCAAGCTTCGACATCATCGGTTTATGCAATGTTTGAACCTGCGGAGTCGAAGCGCAGCTTGGGCATTTTCATGATCCTGCAAGCGATCAATCACTCGCGCGAACTTGGCTGCCGGTATTACTATCCCGGCTACGCATATCGCGGGCAGTCCTTTTACGATTACAAGAAAAACTTCGCTGGCCTGGAAGCCTACGACTGGCAAAATGGCTGGCAACCTTATCTACCCGACGAAGGAGAAACTGACGAATGAGCAAAATTCGCTGGGGAGTGCTGAGCACTTCCAAGTTCGCCCAAACCAAAATTATCCCGGCAGTCAAACATTGCCAGCACGCCGAAATCACTGCCATCGCTTCGCGCGACTTGGGCAAAGCGCAGGAAGAAGCGCAGCGGTTTAGCTTCGCGAAAGCGTATGGGTCGTACGAAGAATTGCTGGCCGATTCGGAAATTGACGCCATTTACAATCCGATGCCGAATCATTTGCACGTATCGTGGTCTATCAAAGCCATGGAAGCAGGCAAACACGTCCTTTGCGAAAAGCCGATTGGCCTGAGTTCCACGGAAGGCCAACAACTGGTTGATGCAGCCAAGCAACGTCCCAAGTTAAAGGTCATGGAAGCGTTTATGTACCGTCTGCATCCGCAATGGCAACGCGCCAAGCAAATGGTTGACGAAGGCAAGATTGGCCAGCTTCGGACGATTCAATCCTTCTTTTCGTACTTCAATGCTGACCCGACGAATATCCGCAATAAAGCAGACATTGGCGGCGGCGCTTTGATGGATATCGGCTGTTACAACATTTCGCTTTCGCGGCTGATTTTTGGCGAAGAGCCAAAACGCGTGTTCGGCATTGCAGAATTTGACCCACAGTTTCAGACCGATCGCCTGGCTTCGGGCGTTCTGGATTTTGGCCGCGGAACTTCGACCTTCACTTGCTCGACGCAGCTTTCTTCCTATCAACGCGCCATCATTTTTGGCACGGAAGGCCATATCGAAATCGAAATTCCATTCAACGCGCCACCCGACAGGCCGACGAGAATGTGGCATCAACACGATGGCAAGGTCGAAGAAATCACGTTCGATATTTGCGATCAGTACACGATTGAATTCGACATGTTTTCGCTGGCGGTGCTGAACAACACAGATGTGCCAACGCCATTGGAAGACGCAGTGGCGAACATGAAAATAATTGAAGCGGTGTTTGAAAGCTCGAAGAAAGGCAGCTGGGTTTGAAGCTAGGTTCGCATCGCTTCCAGCGTGCAGTCTCGGCGGCAGACAACTTCCTGGCGAAAGGAGAGCCTCTCCAACCGAAACCACGCGCTGGAAGCTGCGCGTCCCCAAATCACTTCCTGACAGTCGGATACTGAATGCCGAGCTGTTCCAAATAGGTTTTGTACTTCGTCGAATCGTAGTAGAACTTTTTCAGTTCCGGAGCAAAACGCTCCATTTTGTCTTTGTTCAAATCAACTGCGGGTTTGTCAGTTGGGTTGATCAGCGGCTGATATTTGATCTCTTTGGTCTGCACGTTGTTGAAATAATCCCAAGCCTGCTT
>CAYLJQ010001123.1:0-1932 GCA_964383955.1 uncultured Heliomicrobium sp.
TTTCATAAGTTATTGTCTACAAAAATGTTGTCGTTAATTCAATGCCATTGCCCTGGCGGCCTCCACAGCGTTCGCCACTTTTTCAAAGTAAGCGTTTGCGTCCCCGTAGGTATGCACGGTCGCTTTGAACTTGTCTATCAGCGCTTGCTTGGTTGCGGCGCTGCCATCGGACAGTTCGATCTCCGCTTTGAGCGCCACATGCAGGAAGCCGATGATGTTTCCGCGTTCCGGCAACGGTTCAGAATCCGGATGGCTTTTGCGCGGGCCGGTGGGCGCAACCGTTTCAGCCGCAGCAGGCGCGGCAATCAGCGATTCAGCGGCAACGTCGCCGGTCATCGAAGAGCCGGAAATCGTGTTTGGCGTCAGAGCAATCGGCGTGTTTGTTCTGGGCGAACTGAGAGTTTCGAAAAGGTTCACAAAATTGTTTGCTCCCGCGTCTCTGTTCGTCAGCGAACTCATGCTCCAAATGTGTTCCAACGTTGCCAGAACCGACGTGTGGTCATACAACTGCTTGGAGATGACTCCCTTGACAGTAAGAGGAGAAATCACCACGGCAGGCACGCGCACTCCGTACCGCGAGAAATCGAAGCCCTGCGTGTTCAATCCGGCTGTTTGAGTATCGCCGGGAGGAGTGGCTGCGGGAGGCGCGACGTGATCGTAATAGCCGCCATGTTCGTCGTAAGTGATGATCAATACGCTGGTCCACCAGTAAGGCGAAGTGCGAATCGCGTCATAAGTGGCAGCAATCAATTTATCTCCGGCTGTCAGCGAATCCGTGGGATGTTGAGAAGAACCTCCGCTGAAATCACCATCCGCGTCACCATAATTCGGTTCGATCCACGTGAATTGATACGGATATGCTCGCTGTAAGTCCGCAGCCAATCCAAACACGGTCGTTGCACCGCTTTGGCTGTCAACGTACAAGTGGTAGAAGGGATTTACATCGGTAATCTGGACATTATGCAATCCGGCGACGATCGGGAATTTGCCGGTAACGTGCGGATGGCCAGGCACGAAAGTATTATCGAAATCGTTATACAAACGATAGTTATGGCCGGAGTTTTTCAAGCGGTCAAAGATCGAACCGTTTTGATAAGTGAATCCGCTGACCGTTTCCCAATCAAGAATTTGGCTGGATGACGGGCTGTCATCCAGCCCTGCTGAAGACCCACCCATAGCAAAAAGCCGATTGGGCCACGTTGGCCCAGGCAAGGAAGAAAACCAGTTATCGCAAAGCACGAAATTCTGCGCCAGTGTGTAAAGATTGGGAATCTGCGTTGCTGGATTACAACAATGCATCACGTCTCCCAAAGCGGAAGAACTCGCCCCTTCAGCGGCATAGTCCGCCACAAATCCTGAATTGTTGATTGCCGGGTATGGCCCTGTCGGAAAAGGATTGTGCGTATTCTGGCCGCACAACTGCGTCAGCGTGTTCATAAACTCATGCCCTGGGCCGAGCGGCATTGGGTCCACGGCGCTTTCAGCCACACGGTATGTCGTGCTCTGATATGTATTCGATTCATTCCCGGTCAACTTGTTGGTGTTCGCAGGGTTGTAACTGCTGTAACCGAACAGATGATCGAAAGAATGATTCTCCAGCATGAGCATAAAGACATTTGTAATCAGCGGTGAGCTGTCCGAGCCGGTTTTGGGAGTAATGGACTGTAGCTTGGTTACTCCCGTGGTGCAGCCGCCGGAGGGTAAGTTTATGTGGAATGTACTGGTATCAATAACAAGGGTAATATTTTGATTAGCATCGTCACTTTCCAACATGCATTCCTTTGAAGGGGCCAGCAACGATCCGATAGTTACATAGATACCAGCATTACTTCCCGTCGTAATTGAAGCGCTGCAATACCAGTAATCAAAACCGGTACCTACACCGGTCTCGTAATTAACGACCAACGGCACAGTTGTCGTCTGCCCCTGTGC
>CAYLJQ010001124.1:0-1928 GCA_964383955.1 uncultured Heliomicrobium sp.
GGTAGCTGATAATAGCCAACCGGATGATGTTACCGGGCGCGAATTATGCCGGATGTTGCAACGTTGTCCGGTATGTGGTGATGGGTTTGGTGAACACCTTTATGCTCACTTTGCCGTCACGGTGATGACGGAAGAGCGTAATGGAAAGGTCAAAGAGTTCCTGCGAGCCTGTGAAGAGCACCAATGGGAATCGGTTCAGCTTTTTCAGGAATTCGATGCACGCCGGGATGCGCTGGTCGCGTACGCCCTGCGATGTCAGAACGGTCGGCTCGTGGCTTTGTTGGAACGAAGCCCATCAGAAAGTTACGAGGAAGATCGTCTGATTGCCTGCGATGTTTTAGATGAACCCAACAGCCAGCGACTGGGCATACTGATTTCTCCTGGTGATTGGCGGCGAATGCAGGTTGAACAATAGATGTGGTTTTCTTTGGGCGCAGTTACTGGTTCTGTCGCCCAATTATTTTGCTCACGGTTTCATCGTCGAGCCTGACGCGCATTTCCCGTTGCGGAGAAGGAATTTCTATTCCGGCTTTATCCAGGGCATCTGACACAGCCAGCGCAACCTGGCTTTTTACTGCCAAATGAGCTTGATTCGCCGCCCAAAATCTCAGCTCGAATTGCAAAGCATTATCGCCAAAACTGGTAAACAGGACCTGAGGTTCAGGTTCAGCCAGCACGTCAGGATTGGATTTCGCGGTGGCCAGCATGACTTCGATGACTTTTGCCGGATCTGATCCGTAAGCCACTCCCAGGGGCACATCCACGCGCCGATTCCGGTTTGGCAACGTCCAGTTCGTGACTTCGTCAGAAATCAGCTTGGCATTAGGAACAATGACTTCCGCGCCTTGCGCCGTGCGAATCCTGCTTGATCGAATGCCGATGCGCGTAATGTCTCCGGAAAAACTTCCCACCTGAACAGTATCCCCAATTTGGACTGGCCGTTCGAAAAGCAGAATCAGGCCTGACACAAAATTATTGATGATATTTTGCAATCCAAAGCCGATGCCAACGCCGAAGGCTCCCGTCAACAATGTCAGCCGGTTCAGGTCGAATCCCGCCGCGCTTATCGCCATCACGAATCCGCCAAAAAGCAAAATGTATTGCGCGGTCGTCGCCAATGCCTGGGGAACGCCGCGCTCCAACGGCATGCGTGACAACACATCTTCCTGCAAAATCAACCGCACAACCTTTGACAGGTAATACGAAAATGCCACAACCAGCGAAAACGAAGCGACGTCACCGATTGACACGCTCAGGCTTCTAAAGCTCAACGAAGCATCCAGCACGCGTTCAACCGCGGCAAAAAACTGCTCTCGGATTGTGAACAGTTCCAGCGAACCAACCAGCCACAAAAACCCTGCCACAAAATAACAAATGCGCGAACACCACTTCACGATTTCGCGGCGATGAAGCTGGACAAACACCGAAACCTGCGCGCGTTTGATTCTCAGCAACAGCGCAATGCCGACGTTGACCACTTGCGCGGCGCCGTACATCAATCCGCCCAGGTAAGCGCTGTGCAGTGCGCCTTCACCCAAAACTTTGGCTAACGTGACAGCTCCAAGCACATTTGCCGCCAGCGAAATCGCCATCAAACCCAGCATCAGAAACAAAGCCCAACGCAGCCAGCGAAGCGTCAGCGGCTGGATCGGCAAACTATCAAATCGTTTTGGGCGGAGCATCCACACCAGAACCGCGATTGCCACAGCCGTTTCCGCCAAAAACATCAACCGTTCCACCAAAGGATCAAAATCCACCAGATACCGAACCTGATCGCTCAGGTGCAGAATCACCAGCACAAAAAACGGCAACCGCATCCAGGGAATCGGCACAAACAGCGACCTGACAATTTGTATAAAAGGGATCAATAAAAACAGGGCGACAACACTGTTGACCACACTTGCCGATAATGGCGATAGCCACAATTG
>CAYLJQ010001125.1:0-1908 GCA_964383955.1 uncultured Heliomicrobium sp.
CTTTGATGAAGCGCAGTACAAACAGGTGATGGCCGAAGGACTGACGTATCGGGCGGATTTTCCGATCAAAAAGCCTGGCGCGTATCAGTTCCGCGCTGTGCTGCGCGATGCGGAAAACGGCAAGCTGGGCACGGCCAGCCAGTTCATCAACGTTCCCGATTTAAGCAAAAGCCGTCTGGCAATGTCTGGCTTGGTCCTGTCTACTCCCAAGACGGAAGGCGAAAAAGAATCTTCGACAGATTTGCGAACGACGCCTTATGTCCGCAGCTTTCCGGCCAGTGGTTGGGTAAAATACGGCGCGGCGATTTACAACGCATCCACTGACAAAAAAACCGGCCAGCCGCAATTGACCGTCCAGGCGGAAATTTACCGCGACGGGAAATTGACCAAGCAATTGCCGCCGAAACCAATCGAACTTCCGGCAAAGGCAAATTCGAAGCGTTTCGACTTCGTAGGGCAAATGCTGCTTAATAAGTTTCAACCGGGTGATTACCTGTTGCGCGTGATCGTCACGGACGCATTGGCGAAAAAGAAAGTCGGCCAGGTTGAACAATGGATGGATTTCACAGTGCGATAACGATGACGAATCAAAACAAACCTAAAATTCGATTTTCAGTCATTGGCTTGAATCACGCCCACATCAACGGCCAAACCGAAACCGTGTTGCGCGGCGGAGGCGAACTTGTTTCTTTCTTTGCCAAAGAAGCCGATCTGGCCGCAGCGTTTGCCAAACGTTTTCCGCAAGCCAAACTCGCGCGCAGCGAAAAAGAAATCCTGGAAGATAAAACAATCCAGCTTGTCGTGTCGGCTTCGATTCCCGTGGAGCGCGCTCCGCTTGCAATTGAAGCGATGCGCCACGGCAAAGACTTCATGGTGGACAAACCAGGCGTCACCACGCTGGAACAGCTTGCCCAAGTGCGCCGCGTCCAGGAACAAACGCATCGCATTTGGTCGGTTCTGTTTGGCGAACGATTTGAAAACAAAGCGACGATTAAAGCCGCTGAAATGGTCAAGGCCGGAGCCATTGGCAAAGTGATTCAAACCATCGGTTTGGGACCGCATCGGATGAATCCCAAAACTCGTCCAGCATGGTTTTTCGAGCGCGAAAAATATGGCGGCATTTTGTGCGAAATTGCGGCCCATCAATACGATCAGTTTTTATACTTCACCGGTTCCACCAAAGCCGAAGTCGTCGCTTCGCAAGTCGGCAATGTCAATCATCCGCAATGGCCAGGGTTGGAAGATTTTGGCGATGCAATGCTGCGCGGCGATGGAGGCACAGGCTACATTCGCGTGGACTGGTTCACACCGGACGGATTGCCTACGTGGGGTGACACGCGGCTGACTGTGCTTGGAACCGAAGGTTACATCGAAGTCCGCAAGAACGTGGACATCGCCGGAAAAGCGGGGGCCAACCACCTGTTTTTGGTGGATCAGAAAGGCGTTCAGAGAATTGATTGCACAAATGTACCGCTGACGTACGGCGAACAATTGGTCAACGACATTCTGAATCGTACTGAAACCGCGATGACGCAGGCGCACTGCTTTTTGGCGACAGAGTTGGCATTGAAAGCGCAGAAACAGGCGCAACGAATCAATCCGAAAAAATGATGCCCGGAAGCGCTGAAGAAAATTTAGCAGATGATTGTGACTAGAAATAATTGCTCCGCGTCATGAACACAGGAAAGAACAAGAGGGGTGCATCGTAATGGCAACAAACTTTCTTTTGTTTTCTACAGTTCCCGGCAGGTGAGCGCGGTATCCGCGAACGCTTGCCAGGGGGAAGGCTGCGCCTGATCTACGCGGAGGGTCAGGCGCGGTTCCTCTTCTGCCTCCTACGCTGATCATTCATTTCAGCTTCCATCCCATCGAAATCTAAATCGAATGTTTTTACTTTTGCCGACATGG
>CAYLJQ010001126.1:0-1902 GCA_964383955.1 uncultured Heliomicrobium sp.
AGGCGCAGGAAGTTTATCTGGGAAAAGGGTTCGCGTTTGGCAATCAACGGCGCGGAAATATCGAGTTACTGCAACAACTTAGCCAGAAACTTGGTTTTCGCGCCGAAGAAGTTCCGGAAGTCCGCTTGAGAGGTCACCGGATCAGTTCGACGATGATCAGAATGCTGCTGAAAGCCGGACGGGTGAATGTCGCAAGACGCATGCTTGGAAGACCTTATGGCATTGAAGGAACCGTCATGCGAGGCCACGGCATCGGCAAACAATTGCTTTACCCGACAGCAAATCTGGATCTTCAAAATCGAGTGTTGCCAATTGACGGAGTGTACGTGACGCTGGCCTTGATTGATGGCATCTGGCGACGCAGCGTTACAAACATCGGCAAACGACCGACCTTCGGCGGTGAGCTGGAATCAAAAGTGGAAACTCACGTGATTGATTTCGACCAGGATTTGTACGATCAGGTGATTCGAGTTCGTGTGCTGCACAGGCTGCGTGGAGAGAAGAAATTTTCCGGTGTGGATGAGCTTCGCGCGCAGATTACCAAAGATCGTGACCGCGCCGTTCGGTACTTCGATTCCATTTTTGCCCGTCGCAACTTAAGCTTTGTGTGATTCGTATGGTTTTAGGCGGAAGTGGGCAGGGCAATTCCGTTCTGCCGAAAGAATGACTCCCTGATTTTTGTAATTTGCTTTAAGGGGGAAGATGGCTTTAGCAAAAATTGAACTCGAACAGCAGCTTCAGACCAACGGCCAGGTAAAAGTTTTGGCCGAACAACCTGTTTTGCTGGAAGCGGCTCCGGTGGCAAACATTGCGCACTACGACCCAAATGTTCAGATCAAAGGAAATGGCATTCGCGGTTGGTTTCGCGCATCGCGCATTATTTGGACGTTCGCGCTCTACCACCTTTTTGTTTTTGCCTATCACCGCGGCTGGTTCATCGGCAAAAAGGACGAATCTGAAGAAAAACATCTGCAATGGCAGGGAGAATGGCTCAGCTGCCAGCTTCTGAAACTTGGCCCGACCTTTATCAAAATCGGCCAGTCTATTTCCACGCGCGCCGATTTGCTGCCGCTGGCGTACATCAAAGAGCTAAGCAAGCTGCAAGACAATGTTCCCGCGTTCCCCAACGAAGTGGCGATGCAGATTATCGAGCGCGAATTGGGCAAGCCGATTGATGCATTGTTTGCCGAAATCGGCCCGGAACCGATTGCCGCCGCTTCGCTTGGCCAGGTGTATCGTGGAAGATTGCATTCCGGCGAAACGGTTGCCATCAAAGTTCAGCGGCCTGACCTTGAGAAAACCATCAACTTTGACATCGCCGTTCTGCGCCAGATTGCGCAATTTATGATGCGCTTTCCGCAGGTCATTCGCGGAATAGATTGGGAAGGCATTCTGGGCGAATTTGCCAACGTGATTTTTGAAGAAATGGATTACGTTCAGGAAGGTCAAAACGCCGAAACCTTCCGCGGCAACTTCCGCAAATGGCGCGAAGTTTATGTGCCGACGATTTACTGGTCGCATTCCAGCCCGCGCGTGCTGACGATGGAATTCATCGGCGGTTTGAAAGTGCTGGAACTGCAAGCCCTGCTCGAACGCGGCGTTGACCCTCCGGATGTCATCAAGCTGATTGCGAAAACTTACTTGAAGCAGTTGCTGGAAGACGGTTTCTTTCACGCTGACCCGCATCCGGGGAATTTGCGCGTAATGGATGATGGCCGGCTGGCATTTTTTGATTTCGGAATGGTTGGGCGTATTACGCCTGCCCTGCAAAGCCAGTTGATAGATGCTTTCTTCCACATCGTCGAAAAAGACGTCAAAGGCCTGACGCAGGATTTGATCAATCTGCAATTCCTTGCTCCGACGATTGACCAGGAAGTCATCAAGCCCGTCGTCGAAAAACTG
>CAYLJQ010001127.1:0-1902 GCA_964383955.1 uncultured Heliomicrobium sp.
AGGAATAGCCCCTGCCGTCTGGCCGGAAGAAACCTGAAGAATAAAGCTGCGTGCGCCCTTGGGAAGCTGCAAATTATTGGACTCGCTGTTTTGCTTGAAAATTCCGCGTAAAACATTTTGAGTCGTGACTTCAGTATTCGATTCTGATTCAAAACGATTTCGAATGGGAAACAGTTTTTCCGGCCACTCAACCGCTTCAAAGGAATTCGACACTCCATCAAACCGCATCAACTTCCAACTGCCATCGTCATCAGAAAAGGTTCTATAAACATTGCTGACCAGTTTGGAAGCAGGCGCGCTGGCAACCCAACGGTGGTAGCGGCTGGCAAAATTCAGGGCGAGTTGATCGGAGTTCGGCAATGACGGCGATTGAAACTGGACGTAGATATTTGTCAATTCACGGTCAAAATCAGCGCACAGCTTTTCGGCGCTGGTCCGCAAATTGGCTTGCATGCGCTCTCGTTCCGCCTGACTGACTTCGCCCAACCAGCGATACTGGAACCACGCCAGCAAGGGCAACAGCAATAACAGACCGGCAACCACCAGCAGCATTAAGGATGTTCTTCGTTTTATATCCATTGCATTTTCACGCCTCAACTCCAAAACGCCGCGCATCTTAACACGATGAATGCTGCCTGAAATCACTTCACGACAAATTTAACATCCTTAACAAGATCATGGAGCCAGGTTTCAACTTGCCTACGAACTGGCAGAAACACAATAGCCGCCAGCAATGGACGTCTGGCGGCTATTCTTTTTGCTTTGAGCGATGCTGCTTTTACGGGCGCAAACCGTTGCAAGATTATTTCTTGCTCTGCTTAATGTTGGTCAATCGCGCGGGGTAAATGCCAAAATTTTCCACTTCGATGGTATTGTCGCCCTTGGCCCGAATGCGCGCTGCCGGAAAAAGGCTGCCTTCAACACCGCCATCTTCTTCAACCCAAAGCTCAATATAAGTGAACGGGTAATCCGTTGATCGGGTGCCTCGGCGCAATTCGCCAAACCCCACCCATCGTTCGGCCAGCGCAGAAATCTTGCGCCCATCTTCCCCTTGTGTGACCCAAACGGCGTTCAAGTCCAGCGCCAGGCCAGTGCCCACTTGAATCGTTCCTCGTTTCTCTTTGCCGACAATCTTCTGGAAATCATCCTGTCCCTCGCTACGCAATACTTCTCTTAGACGACGGGCTTCCGACTCCGATGTCCAACTGGTAATCGTCAGCGTAAAATCCGTAGTGATGTTGCGCCCTCCACCAAAGTAGAAAATATTCCCTCGATACACATCCTTGCCAGTTTTACTCTGGGCCTGGGCTAATGGCGCGGAGAGAAAAATCATCATCGTTCCGAAAAGTGACATCACTAAAACAATCATTTTTGCCGATAGTCTGTTCATGTTTGCCTCCTATTTGATCACCGCAGTTGAGCGCATCCAGGGAAGATGGCCCAACTCCTAATACTGACAAGCAATCATATCGTTTTTGAGAATATGACTTGCTTGCTGAATTCCTGGAATACACATTCTTCCCATAATCAGCCGAGTCGCAAATTTGATGCCAACAAAAAACGCTATAAATTTTTGCACCTGCTGACTTAAGCCTGTGTACAGCTTGTCTGAAGCTGAGCTAATGATAGTATGGCCTTATGTATATACGGGTTGGTCATGAATTTTCGCTCTCTTTTCTGCAACCTACCGCAATGGTGTTAATGCTTCGCATTCACCCTTCTCGGATGGGGACAATTCACAAGACCGAAAATTTTGAGATCAATCCCCCAGTGATGCTGGAAAAGTATTTCGACTCTTATGAAAACCGGTGCGGCAGAATCGTGGCTCCCGCCGGTCGAGTGACAGTCTTTTATGATGCAATTGTCCAAGACAGTGGACAGCCGGACCCATAGGTTTTGTCT
>CAYLJQ010001128.1:0-1900 GCA_964383955.1 uncultured Heliomicrobium sp.
ATCTGGAGCATGGCGACCGGATTACGGTCGGAAGCTCGCATTTTCTGTTTTTGATTCATGACAAAGAACCGGCGGCGGATTCCGGGAAAGTACAGCTAGACGAAGGACAAAACCTGACTTCGGACACGATCCGAATTCGGCAGGAAGATTTGCTGCTGCTGCAACCGGAAAAACAAGTGTCCGCCATGAAGCCCAATGCGCGCTTGGTTGGCCATTTGAACGCGTTGCTAAGAATCAGCCAGAAGATCAGTTCAATTCGCAGCCTGGACGAAATGCAGCGGCAATTGTTGGGCCTGATTTTTGGCGTTGTGCCTGCGCAGCGCGGAGCGATTCTGCTGACCGACGGCAAATCAAAGCTCGATGATTTCTCTTCGACCTTTGGCTGGGATCGCCAGGCAGGAGCGCAAACCACTGTCCGAATCAGCCGCGCCATCATCGGGCAGGTTCTAAGCGCTGGCGAAGCCATTCTGAGCAATAACATTCTGGAAAACGAAGCCTTCGGCGAAAACGAAAGCCTGATGATTTCGCAAACTCGCGCGCTGCTGGCTGTTCCGATTCTGCTGATGAATCGCAAGCTTGGCGTCATTTATTTAAGCACCAGCGACGCGGCTGCGCAGTTTGATGAAGACCATCTGCAACTGGTTTCGGCCATCGCTGGCATTGCTGCCGTTGCGCTGGAAAACGTTCGCCAACTGGAATGGCTGGAAAATGAAAACCAGCGGCTGACGGATGAAATCAACATCGAACGCAGCATGGTTGGCGAAGGCAAGCGTATGCGAGACGTTTACCAGTTCATCGCCAAAGTCGCACCGACCGATTCCACGGTGTTGATTCGCGGCGAAAGCGGAACCGGCAAAGAGCTTGCTGCCAACGCCATTCATCAAAACAGCCCGCGTTCACGCAAACCGTTTGTGGCGATCAACTGCGCTGCGCTGACCGAAACGCTGCTGGAGAGCGAACTGTTCGGCCACGAAAAAGGCGCTTTCACCGGAGCCATCGCCCAAAAGAAAGGAAAGTTTGAAGTCGCCGACGGCGGAACGATCTTTCTGGACGAACTGGGCGAAATGTCTTTGTTGCTGCAAGCCAAACTGCTGCGTGTGCTCCAAGAGCAGGAATTCGAGCGCGTTGGCGGCACGCGACCCATCAAAGTAGATGTGCGATTGGTTGCTGCAACCAATCGCGATCTGGAATCGGCCATCAAGGATGGATCATTCCGTCAGGATTTGTATTACCGGCTGAACGTTGTTTCGCTTCGACTGCCGCGATTACGCGAACGCAGTGAAGATATTCCGCTGTTGGCCAGTTACTTTGCCACGAAGTATGCCAACAAATGCAAGCGCCAGGTGCGCGGCATTTCGGCGGAAGCACGCGCGTTGCTGACGGCTTACGACTGGCCGGGCAACGTGCGCGAACTGGAAAACGCCATCGAACGCGCTGTCGTGCTTGGTTCAACAGATTTGATCCGTCCTGAAGATTTGCCGGAAGCCGTGCTGGAAACCGAAGCCGAGCCGACCTTGGCAAATACCTCCATTGCCAGCTATCACGAAACGATCAAAGAAACGAAAAAGCAGCTTATCCTGAAAGCCATTACGCAGGCCGACGGCAATATCACTGAAGCCGCGCGTTTGCTTGGCGTGCAGGCAAATTACCTGCACAGGTTGATCAGCAATTTGAATTTAAGGCCGATGCTGAAGAAGTGAGGTTGGAAAATTACTTTTAGCGTGAGTTTTGTTCCAGCCTGGAATCCACCACAAAAAACACAGAAATCACAAAAAGCCAGCCGCATCAGGGGAAGCCGAGTTTTTGTGGCTTTTGTGCTTTTTGCGGTTAATCCGTCTTACATCCGTCTGCCAGTTGCCGGATCATAAAAGCCAACAGAGCCATCATAACGTCCAACTGC
>CAYLJQ010001129.1:0-1879 GCA_964383955.1 uncultured Heliomicrobium sp.
ACATCGCCAATATGATGTATGATACTTGCGAAGTTATTGTTTCAGCAAACAAAGTTCCTTTGCTGCCTTGCTTCCTGAACTGGATGCCATCATGGCCAGAGCAAGTCAGTAACACGACCGGTAGGGAGTTGGGACTGACAAGGCCCGCTTGCTACCGCGCGCGGTACTGACTTTGTAGCTTGGCGACATAATCCGAATGCTGCGTTACATTTTGACAAGCCGCGTTTGTCGGAATTTTCCCGGTCAATAGCGCGACCGTTACGCAGGCCGAAGCCGGAGCCAAAGTTGAACTGGCAGAATTGGTTTCGTGGTAATGATTCGGCACATCGTTTTGTTTGCACGGGTCAACAGACTTGTTGATCTGCATCTTTTTCAAATCCACAGGCTCTCGCCGCCAGTCGTATTTCGGCACAATGTAGCCAAATTCATCCGGACACAGCCCGAACATGAACCGGTACTTTGCCGTCATCGCGTCGCGGACCGAAGGTTCGGCTGGCGCTCCTGTGTCGGCTTGTGGGCAATCAGATCGTTTGTATTTAGCGACGCCGTAAAACACTTCGGGGAACAATTCGCCGGGTGTTGTGACGATCTGGGCATCGCCCAGCGTCAACGCGTAAATCCAGGTTTTGATTTGTTGCTCCGCTCCTTCTTTTGCTTGCGCCATTGTGTCGAGCACGCCGAGCCTGGCCAAAAATTGATAGCCCTGATTATCCATTGGCCCTTTCAGGTCGGCTTTTTTCATTTCCAGTTTGGTGGACTTGCTCCATTCGCCACGGTCCAAGGCTTCGATAGCTGCTTTGCCTACGTCGCGGCCAATGGCTTCAGTTCGCTCGATGGTGAACACCGGTCGGTTGTTGGTTTCCTTCAGCGGAAAGTCTTTGCCGTCGAATCGAATGCGGTCGTTGTTTTTGTTGTTGGTATCGCCAATGATTTCCACTGCGCCAATGGCTCCGTTGATAAACAACGCGGTGCCGCCATATTTCTTTTCTACCGTTTCCCGAATCGCGTGCGGAAAGTCGGAAGTCAACCTGGTGTTTTTGTCTTCCATGGATTCCGGATGCGTGTTCCAGTTGATCAGCGTTGCAATGGTTTTGTTGGTCTTTGTGCTGACAAACTGCACTACCCGCAACTCTTCATCGAAAAAGCGCGGCGGCCGTCCGCTTGTGCGAGTCTGCAATCCAACCAGCGAAGGCGATTTCACAGGATCTGTCTGGCCGAATTTGAGTTTTGAAGTTTGTAAATTGGCGGCGGCGACTGAAATGCTTTTGGCAACCTGGCGGTCAACAAACCGCAAGTATTTCGGATATTTGCCGTCTTTCAATGCGCCATCGCCCCAGGCTCCGATTGTGTCCGGACCTTCGTGATTGTGCGTGCTGGCCAGCAGGACTTCCTGAATGCCCAGTTTCGGATCAAGCTGTTTTTGAATCTGGCTGACGCCGTAATATCCGCCGTCGGAGTAATAGCCAATAAAATCCACTGAAACAATCGCGATGCGCGTGGTTCCGTAATCCAGGACGATTGTTCGCGCCCACAAATCATCGTGTTTGCCATTTGCCAGCCGTTTGTCACCAAAGCCCGCCAGATAAATTCCGTCGTATTTGTTTTTCGAACTGGCGTCCAGTTCCGTGTTGCCCGGATCGTCTTCCCAGGTTTCGCCGCCGTCCCACGTTCCGTTGCCGTTTTGATCGGTGAACTTTTCGCCCCAGACCCCAGTCGAAGTGACGCCTCCGTCCCAATCCGGATTCTGGCCAAAAGGAGTAATGGCAATCGCCGCCGTTCCTGCTTTCAACTCTGTTTTTGCCGCAAGCGCTTCGGGCTGTAGATTTGTAACCATCGGCAATTTGCCCGCCAGCACGAATGCTCCCGCTGCGATCAATGC
>CAYLJQ010001130.1:0-1878 GCA_964383955.1 uncultured Heliomicrobium sp.
GATTCAAAGGTTCGCAATCAAAGCATCGCTTACGGATTCGATTACACCTGGAATTCATCCTTGGTGACAGATTTTCGATTTGGCTTTTTCCGCTACAACGTGAACGTGTTGCCGGGCGATTTCGGCAAAAACACGTCCAGCGAAGTTGGCGTTCCCGGATTGAATCTGGATCAATTCAGTTCCGGCTTGTTCGCGGGATTTGTGATTGATCCACGCAGGCAGACTTTGACAGGAGGCTTCAGCCTTGGCTCTGACGAATTACGAAAGGGCTTCAACTTCGGCTACGGCCAATTCGTCAATCGCTGCGGCTGCCCGCTGGATCAGGACGAAAGCCAATTTCAGTTGGTCAGCAACACGACAAAACTTTCAGGCAATCACGCGGTGAAGTTTGGTGTGGATGTTCGGCGCGCTTTCAACTTGCGCGTGCCTTCCGACCTACATCGTTCGGGCGAATTGATTTTTGACACAGGGCGAACTCGCGGTGTGATGGGGGGCGGGCTGGGTTTGGCGACGTTTCTGCTTGGAGATGTGAGCAGCTTTGGGCGGTACATCAGCACAAATACAGACGCGCGCGAACGTCAGTGGAGGCACTTTTATTATGGCCAGGACACTTGGCGAGCGACGCCAAAGCTAACGATTAATTACGGATTGCGGCTGGATGTGATCAACCCGCAATCGGTTAATCAGACAGGCAATGGCGGCTTCCTGGATTTAGCAACCGGCGAAATCAAGGTTGCAGGCGTGGGCGACACGCCGCTGAATGGCGGCGTTGAAAACAGTCTGAATCCCGCTCCGCGATTGAGCTTCGCTTACAAGGCTACGGAAAAGCTGGTGGTGCGCGCTGGTTATGGGCGCAGTTTTGACATCGGCGTGTTCGGATCGTTGTTCGGACATACGGTGACGCAAAATCTGCCGGTGCTGGCAGTGCAACGAATCAACGCCACGTCCAACTTTGACCGGGTTTTTAACCTGGCGTCTGGGCCTCCGGCCTTCACTTCGTTTTACGGTTTGAATGCCACGCCGAAAAATGAAGGCCAGCCAAATTCTTCATTGCCATCAAACGGAAAATTCTTTTTGCCTGACGGAGTCTTTGCCCGCGCCATTCCCCACAAACAGCGGTTGCCCACACTGGATGCTTGGAACCTGACGGTTCAGTACCAACTGACGCCAACCATTGCCGTCGAAGCGGCTTACGTTGCAAACAAAGGAACGCACGTGTTCGCGGGTGATGGGCCGCAATTTGATGTCAATCAGCCTGCGCTGGAAGGTTTTGGCACTTTGTCGCGCGACGAACGCCGTCCGCTGTTCAATCGCTTCGGCTGGACGCAGCAGATAGATTACTTTTGCAACTGCGCTGACAACCGCTACGACTCCGCGCAGTTCAAATTGACCAAGCGATTTTCAGAAAGCAGGTTCGGCAGCCAGGCGATTCTCATGCACTACACCCTGCAGCGGTCGTTGCAGGACGCACAGGATTATTTCATCCACGATGCTGCGCTCAATCGCGGTGTCGCCGATTGGGATCGCACCCATAACTTTGTTTTTTCGCATGTTTGGGAATTGCCGATTGGAAAAGGAAAGAAGTTGTTTGGTGGAGTTTCGCGCACGGCAGATTGGTTCGTTGGCGGCTGGCAAATCAATTCGAATACTTTTGTGCAAGGCGGCTTGCCTTACAGCTTTTGCTATGACACGGGAGCGAACTCTGATACAGGGCCTTGTCGTCCGAACGTCAACGGCGATCCGAAGCCGAAACTCTCTGGCGGACGTTACAGCTACGACATTTCGGTTTTCTCGAATCCGGGCAAAGGCAAATTTGGCAATCAGCCTCGCAACGCGTTGCGCGGGCCAGGATATTGGCGAACGGATGCTTCGTTGTTT
>CAYLJQ010001131.1:0-1874 GCA_964383955.1 uncultured Heliomicrobium sp.
ATGTTCAAAACTCCGATGGGCCAGTCGCAAATGGTTGCTGAATCCAAGGCGTAATTACAATGTGAGGCAAAATTTGGAGACTGGGAGCCTCCGCTTCCCGGCCTCCAAATTTCGCCGTTCATTTTTCAGACGACCTGCCCCGTATGCCTTCACTTCGAATCAAACTCACAATTTATTATCTGGCAATTCTTTCGGCGGTTCTGCTGCTGTTTGGGATCTCCATCTATTTTTATCTGTCCGGCAGTCTGCTGACGACCATTGACCGGGCGCTGTCTTTTCAGCTCGAAAAGATAGAAATCGGCATGGCGGCTGGTGCTGGCGTGGACCTGTCGGATCATCCATTGATGCAAGACCCGGAAGCGCAAGGAGATTTGTTGCCGCTTGCTCCACATGTTTATCAAATCATCAATGAGCAAGGGAAAATCACCGACGGGGAAATTGCTTCTCCAAAAGATCATTTGCCGGTTGATACCAATGAGTTGATGAAGCTGGAGGTCGGAAAGACGATATTCAAATCTGTCAGGCTTGCATCCGGCGAATCGCTGCGCGTGGCAACGCGGCGAGTGAAGGATTATGACGGTGCTGGCACTTACTTCATCAGGCTTGGCCAATCGTTGGCCGCTGTGGAAAGCGCGCGTCGACGCGCATTGTTGGTTTTGGGCATTGCAATTCCGGCTGCCTTGCTGCTAGGCAGTTTTGGTGGATTGTTGCTTGCCAATCAGGCGCTCAGCCCGGTTGATCGCATCACCAAAGCCGCAGAGCAAATTGCCAAAGGCGATTTGGCCGAACGCGTTCCGATGCCTGCTGCTGTTTCGACCAAAATGGATGAAATTGGCCATTTGGCTGGGACGTTCAATCACATGATTTCCCGTTTGCAGGCGGCGTTTGAACGGCAGAAACAATTCACTTCCGACGCTTCGCACGAATTGCGGACTCCGCTGGCGGTGATGCGCGGCGATATGGAAATTGCGCTGCGGCGCGAACGTTCACCGGAAGAATATCAGCGCGTGCTGAGTTCCAACCTGGAAGAGATTGTCCGGCTGACTCGCTTGATCGAAGATTTGCTGATGCTGGCGCGCGCAGATTCTGGCCGGGTTGAATTGCGCTGCGAAGTGGTTGATCTGGATAAACTCTGCCGGCAAATGGTGGAATACATTTCTCCGCTGGCCCAACAGCGGGATCAACTGCTGACTTACGAATCCCCGAATGCCAGTCTTGCCATCAACGCCGACTTGCAACGCATCAAACAATTGCTGCTGAATCTGCTGGACAACGCCATCAAATACACCGACCACGGCGGCAGCGTAACGCTGAATTTGAAGGCTGAAAACAAGCACGCCATTATTACCGTCACGGACACCGGCAGAGGCATTCCGGCAGAAGACCTTCCGCACATTTTCGAACGATTCTTTCGCCGCTCCGCTAAAACCAGCGACCGCAGCGCCGCCGGATTCGGCCTGGGACTTTCCATCGTCAAATGGATCGTGGATTCGCACGGCGGCCAGATCGAAACCCAAAGCCAGCAAGGAAAAGGGACGACCTTTATTGTCAAATTTCCATTGCTGGATTAGCCACCCGTCAGGACAGAATCATTTTGATTCCGGCAATGATCAGCACGGCAGCCAGCAATCGCTTCAGGTTTGGCCCGGCAATTCGACGGCTGCCGTATTCAGCGCCGAGCAAGCCGCCGATTAAAGCCGCAATCGCAAAAAAAGGAATCTCTGTTGGAATGTTTGGCGAATGCGACATCAATCCAACAAACCCCGAAATTGAATTGACCAGAATAAAGGCTGCTGCGGTTGCTGAAACCTGGCGGGTTGCAGCCCAGCCCATAAACAACATCATCGGTGAAAGAAAAATACCTCCGCCTACTC
>CAYLJQ010001132.1:0-1872 GCA_964383955.1 uncultured Heliomicrobium sp.
GCAGTCAGTGAAGATGAGGACGGGGTTACCTGATTCGAAGCGCTCGATGGCGCACTGGTTCCAATAAAATTGGTGGCCGTGACGGTAAAAGTGTATGGCGTATTGTTCGTCAAACCTGTCACCGTAAGTGGGCTTGACGCGCCGGTTTTCGTAATTCCCCCTGGAGATGATGTAACCGTATAAGCAAAAATCACGCTTCCGCCGTCAGAGGCGGGCGGAGTAAAACTCACGGTCGCTTGCGCATTGCCTGCTGTAGCGGAAACGCCTGTCGGCGCGCCTGGAACCGTGTGGGGCGTCAATCCGTCATCTCCCAGGTCAATCCCTGCCCCGGAATTTTGCGAGATGATATTGCCTAAAATGCTGTTACCAGTGGCCTGAGCCGTCTTGACGACTACGCCTTTCTGAGAATTGAATTTGATCGTGTTACCTTCGCTGCAGGTGCTTGAATTGTTTCCAGGGCAAGGCACTCCAAGCCCACCGACTCTGTTATTGCTGGCACCGTCAATCAGCACTCCAGCTCCCGTGTTACCGAGTGGAGTAAGAGCACCAATGTCTACACCGATGTAGTTACCAATAATTACGTTACTGGTTGCGTTGGCGGTGGAAATTTTGACACCGCCACCGTTGTTGCCGGAGATAATGTTGCGCGTTTCGGGTGTCACTCCGCCAACGGTAGATGTGCTTCCCCCCGCGATATCCAAACCTATCCCGCCATTGCCCAAGTCTGATTTGCCGTTAAAGTCCGTGCCGATGAAATTTCCAAGCACCTTGTTTCCGGCTGCGGCTAAAGAGTTTGGCGTGTCATACGCGATCTGAATGCCTGCATTCGCATTTCCTGAAATGACGTTGCGATCTCCGTCTGCGATTCCGCCAACGATATTGTTTGAAGAGCCTTTAATTTCAATACCGTTGCTGTTGCCTTGGGCAGTAAGGCCATTGGCGCTTGTCCCAATAAAACAGCCTTTGATTGTGTTCGCGCCCGTTCCTGTGATCACAATCCCATTGCCGTTGAACCGATTGATGACCAGGCGTTGAATGGTGCTGTTGCCCGCACTGATTCTTAAACCGGCAGAACCAATTCCGGCATTTATGCCGTTCAGTTCCACGCTGGTCGCGCCGCCGGAATTTCCCTTGATGGTGACAGGCTCGGTAATGATTGGTAGTTGAGAGGTCAGACTGATTGTCGGTGTGCCTGCTCCAATGCTGAAAACAATGACGTCCGCTCCCGCTGTCCCGGCGGCGCATTCACCCGCCGCAACTCCCGACGCAGTGTTCAAATTGGCTGCGGTAATGGCTTCACGCAATGTGCATTTGCCGTCATTGGCAGGAGTGGCGTCACCAGAATCGTTTACCGTGATTGTCGTTGCAGCAGGCGCTAAAACCATGCGCGCCAGCGATGACTCGTCAATTGTGGCCTGGTTGGTGTCGCTTCGCCGCGCTTCAATCAATGAATAGCTGAGTAAAAACCCCGCTGCTATCATCATAAACAGCATCAGCATAAAGCGCGTCTGCCGTTGGCGTAACTGCCCCAACAAATAACTCAACAACCCTGAGAGTCCGTTATCCCTGCGCATAGTTTTTCCTTCGAGTATGTGTATTAAGAAATGTCCTACTACTTCAGATGCGCTTCAGGCGATCGCGCAACTTGCAAGCCTTCGACACAGGCCTATACCTCCTTAATTAAGGCAAGGCCTGTAAGATCCACGGCTTGGTGTAGCAACAATTTTCATAATTGCTACAAACAAAAATGGCTTAGTCACAATCGCGAATCAGTGAACAGGAACCAAAGCCGCTCAATCAGTGCAATCTGATTACCGGCTAAGTTGAGAGCATTCCGTTCCCAACGCGCTTGTGGATTTCTCCAGTGATTTT
>CAYLJQ010001133.1:0-1869 GCA_964383955.1 uncultured Heliomicrobium sp.
TGCCATCTCCTTTCACACCGTACAGGTTGTGCGCGCTGATGTTGTTTGTGAAAAAAATGTTAGAGCTCGCTGATCCAAAGGACGTCACCACGTCCCCAGTGTGAATCACCGTATTATGATCCACCACGACATCAGTGATGTTCGTGAGCTGAAGAAATCTTCCGTGTGTGCCACCCCAGCGGGCACCGTCAATGTCCGCCCACAGATTATTGCGAATCAACAAACGCTTCATCTGATCGCTGGCCTGAAGCGTATCCTGCCCCAACAAATTCAAGCCTGCGCCGCTATGTTGCACGATATTGTTCGTGAAGGTCACGTCCCGGGTTACTGACCATGGAGCAGTTCCGCCCTGGTTTACGCTTTTCAGAACAACAGCAAAACCATCCTGCCCGTCCAGCCAATTGTTTTCCATGACGTTTCCATCAACCAGAACACGCTGGGCATTTTTCAATTCAAACAAATTCTTGATCGACCAACGAACTCCTGCATAAGTGGGATCTCCAACTTTCCATCGCAGCGGTTTGTAAAGATAGTTATTCCGAAACTCAAGGTCAGAAGGAATCAAACCACTGATGGACGGATCAGACCCGCCAAGCATGAAGTTTTCTCCGGAACCTTCCAGGTAATTGTTGACGATTTTGAAAGGGCCAGGACCGTTCCAGCCGCAGATTGCCTGGGCGTCTGCTCCGACTGTGTGACATTCGGAAATGAACGAATCAATGACAGCCGTTCGACCGCTGTTCAGCGCAATGCCTCGAGACACATTGCCTGTCGAATTTCCGTGAATGTAACAGCGGTCAATGATGATGTCCTGCGGCACCTGACTCAGGGAATTCTGTGCTGCCGTGCCATCGCCAAGTGTGACAATCCCGTAATTCAATGTATTGCCAGCCTGAACGCCAACTTCCAATCCCAACAAGCGGTAATGGTGAGCACCGGGCGCGGTCGAAATCGCGGCTGAGGAGTTCGGCGTTATGATCTTGGGCAATAGACTCGCATTTTGCGGAGCGATGCGCGTGCCTTGCGCAGGCAAACTACTGTCCGGGGTTGAAGTGCGAATCACAATCCAACCTGTTCCGGATTTGACTGGCAAAGTGAAATTGCCGGTAAACGTCGCGCCGGCCTGCAAAGTGACGATGTCTCCGGGTACTGCCTGATTGAGCGCCGCTTGAAAATCACCACCTGCATTGACTGCGATGACGCGTCCGCCGGGTGGCGTGTAGCTGGTGTTGAGCGTAACCCGCGGCAATTCAGGAGTGGCCGCAACAATTGCAGCCGACACCTGCTGATATCCCCTGGTAATTTTGGCGAATAAGCCGAAAACCCCGCTATTTGAACTGTCGGAAAAACTCAGAAATAGCAGCGTACAAAAGAAAATGCATAAGACGGTTTGTCTTGTCTTGCTTCCAGTAAACATTGGCACCTCGGTATTCTGATTGGAAGGCAGAGCAATACGTCCACCCAGTTGGTCATTGGATTCAGGGGATGTATTTGTTTTTAGGGTCGGCTAGATAGGGCGAGCCACCAGAAGGGATGTGAGACGACACGCCTGGAAAACGAAGCAAACTCGGGACGTGCTATGGGCACGCAAACGTCACCGGGTCAGACAACATAAATTTTGAAATTCACTGGGGAAGCTTGGCAACAATGAACTACGGGACGGAAGGTGGCGTGCAGGGTAAACCACCAGTTCAAAATGTTGTTATAAGTCTTGGGAGGAATGGGTTCAACGAGACGGGCGCATTATACTTAATTAGAAAGGTATGTAAAGCGGTCTTTATTCGATAGGCCGGCTTTTCTAAATCTATGGCTGCTTCAGGATAAATCACCGAGCGACATTCATAAGTTCAATCAATTCATTTGCATCCT